>JAYRFD010001275.1:0-3665 GCA_041908565.1 Polyangia bacterium
AAGTCGATGTCATCGTGACGTTCGACGACGGGCGCGGCTTCCAGCTGAAGAACGCATTCCGCTACCTGGATGCGGCCGACAACACCAAGGTGATGAAGCACTTCGGCAACAAGAAGTAGCGGATCGGGTCGAACAGCCGGTCGGTATGCGGACGGGGCAGCCGACGATCTGCGGTCGCACGCAGACGACGGAGCCCCAGCCGCCCGACGGCCTAGCGCCGGTTTGCAGGGGGCTGCAGACCGTGCTTCGGCAGTCGCAGGACGCCAACTTGCTGGTATCGCTCGGCGTCGGCTGCGGCGATTTCTTCGCGGGTGCGCGGCGTCATCGTGCGTGCGTACATCCAGGAATTCTGGTGCACCGCATTGGGCACCAGCGTCGAGTTGCCCAGCGATTCCCCGCGCTGTAGGTTCTGCGCGTTTTCCGTCTTCCAGTCATCGCCGACCACGCCGTCTGCACGGTTGGCGTTGCCGGACACCTGGTTCTTGAACTCTGGGCTGCGCGTCGTTGATCCCGTCGGGCCATAGGCATCGCCGGGGCGGTTGCGACGGTATTCCGGGTTGATCGATCCATACGGGTCGTCGAAGCGCACGCCGCCTTCTTCGACGTTCTGTACCGAGATGATGTGCGTCGCGTTCTTGGTATCCGTCGAGCCCTTGTGACGGAAGCTGACGAAGCCAGCGCCGCCTTTGTCCAGCGATTCAGACATCGCGCTGCGCACGCCGTCCCAGTTGGCGTTGCCGGCCTGCAGCGTCTGCAGCCGCGGGCGACGCTCGGGATCGGGCTCCAGCGCTTGCAGGATGCGCTCGGGCACGCCCTGCGACATGCTGGTGCGCCCCAGCTTCGGCCCCGGCGACACATGGCGCAAAAGGTCCAGCATGTCTTCGAACTGCGCGTTCTGGCGAAACTGCTGCGACAGCCGGCGAACCTCGGCTTCGTCCAGTGAATTTTCGCCGCGCAGCCTCTGGTACGCGCTGCCGTTTTCCCCCGGGCTCATCTGGTTGCGCAGATAACCTTCGACGGTCTTTTCGAACAGGCCGTCCGGCATCTTCATCTTGTCGATGTCGCTGTCGCTGTCCATGACACAGACGGCTTTGCCTTCGTTCTGCTTTTTGACCTCGTCGCGCTTGATCTTGCGCTCGATGGCGCGCAGAGCATCGGCGCGGTTGTAGCCCAGCCGCTCCAAGGTCATGGCCAGCGTCGTCAGGTTGCAGGATCCCTCGGGCGTCATCAGGTTGTCGGACTGCGTGCGGTACTGCGGCACGCCCAGCTGAGAATTCCAGTCCGTCGTCGTGCCATCGCGCGCCGCTTCTGAATCGCCCGCCGCCGTCCGTCCTTCGCCCGGCTTTTCGATCTGGTTGATCAGCGGTCGCACCGTCGAAATCAGGCCCGGCGGCACGGCATGGCGGGGGGGCAGGCCGGTGTTCTTGTCGGTCTCTTCGCCCTGGCCGTGAAGCTGCGCCGAAAAGCGCGCCGTGTCTTTCAGAAGCTCGCGCACGTACGCATCGCGCTGGCCTTCCGGCAGCGTCCCCACCACCTGCGAGCCCTGTTCCAGCTTTTCGCGCTGTGCCCGAATCATGTCGTCGCGCGACGGCGGTCCGACGAAGTCCGGCGGCAGCGGGTTCACCGTTGGGATGGCCGGCAGCGGCGTCGGCTTTGGCCCCCACGGATTCAGCGCCACCGTGCCCGCGTTCATGCCCTGCAGGTTGCCCTGCGGATCGCCGTCGGCATACATGCCCACTGCGGCTCGCAGCGCCGGCAGGTTGACCGGTCCAAAGGGCTGTCCCGCCCCGCTACCGGCCGCCACATGCGGCGAGGCCAGCGCCTCGGGCAGTCCCGAAGGCGTCGGCTGCGGCGCCCGCACCCGACTTGAATCAAACGCGGAATAAGGACCGATCTCGGGCGAGGCCACAGCTTCCTGGCTCATCAGATCCAATCATCGCCGATCCACCCCCCGACGTTTCTTGCGACGTGCGCGGTACGCAGTCGCCCGGTACGACCCCAGCGCAGCCTGGCGCAGAATCCATGGCAGAACAGCGAAGGCATCCGCGCCGGGGCAGCGGAGGGGTTGGGTTGCAGCGGGGGGGGGTTGGGGCTTCGGTGCCCCGGGCGCAGGCGGTGCGGGACTACGCGGGGGAATGCGGGGTGTTTCGGTGCCCGGGGCTAGGCGGGGGAATGCGGGGTGTTTCGGTGGCCGGGGCTAGACGGGGGAATGCGGGGTGTTTCGGTGGCCGGGGCTAGACGGGGGAGGGGAGGGGAGCGGGGGAAAGGGGTGGGGGCGGCGGGGTCAGCTGGTCAAGCTGTGACTTGAGGGCGGCGGCGCGGGCGCGTTCGGCGGCCACGCGGCTGTCCAGGGCGGCTAGCTCGTCGCGCAGGGCGGCGGCTTTTTCTTCGCGG
Source organism: Polyangia bacterium (assembly GCA_041908565.1). Classification (GTDB taxonomy): domain Bacteria; phylum Myxococcota_A; class Polyangia; order Palsa-1104; family JAEUJZ01; genus JAEUJZ01. Next base: position 2,395 of record JAYRFD010001275.1, read on the forward strand.
GCGGCGCGCTCGGCCTGCAGGGTGCGCGCTTCTTGTTCGGCAAGCTGGCCTTTCCAGCGGGCAAGCTGCGCTTCGGCCCGGCTGATGCGCGCCTTCAGCTCTTTGCTGTTCGGGGCCGTCCAGCGCGTCTCGCGCAGGAAGAAGCCCTCGGCAAAGTCGGCGGGCAGGTTGGCCATCGGGTTTTTGTGGACCGCTTCGCCCAGCTTGCCGTGTGTGGCCTTGCGCGCGGCGTTGCTGGCGTCGATCAGCGCTTTGCAGGTGCCCAGGTCGTGGAAGTCGCTGTCTTCTTGTTCGGCCTTGCGCACGGCGGCCAGCGCGGCATCGGCGGCCTGGATCGCGGCGTCAAGCGGTGTCGCCAGCGCTTTCAGCTCGGGCTGGGCGGCGGCCTGTAGCGTCGGCAGCCAGTCGCGCATCCGCTCAAGCTGCGGGCCCAAGATCGGCCGCTTGGCATCGCTTGGGCGCTGGCTGCCAAAGAAGCGCCGATACAGCGGAGAGTCGCGTTCGCGGTTCGATAGCTGCAGCAGCGTCAGGTCGGTCTGGTCCAGCAGGCGGTTCAGCACGTCGTCGGCCCGCGACACCTGCGCTTCGGCTCGCGCCAGGCTGGCGGTCAGGTCGACCTTTTGCCCCAGCGCTTTTTGGGCCTGGGCCAAAAGCGCCTCGAAGTCCTTCAGATAGGGGGCGCCCAGCGGGTGGGCCTGTAGCTGGGCGGCAGTGAAGCTGAGCTCATGAACCAAGTCGAGAAGCGGCAAAGCAGAGGCAAGTGTGCGCATGAACATCCTTGATGTCGAAAGCTGGTGATTTGGTCGGTCCACCAGATGACCGGGCAGAAGGCTTCCCCAGACCCCGTGATCCCGCAAGGGTCCGACCCCCACTTTTTCCGCAGCCTGTGCGGTCTCTCCGTCGCCCACGCAGATGGAAAAAAAATCCGGTGCCCCAAAAACCAGCGCAATCGCGGACTTGCGCGACCCCTCCTGTAGTGCGGACCGACACGAGGGTTCGCGGAGGGCGCGGCCGCGTAGTGGGGACCGACACGGCGGTTTGCGCAGGGCCCGGCCGCGTAGTTGGGACTGACACGACGCTTTGCGCAGGTCTCGGCCGCGTAGTTGGGACCGACACGAGGGTCTGCGCAGGTCTCGGCCGCGTAGTTGGGACCGACACGACGGTCTGCGCAGGTCTCGGCCGCGTAGTTGGGACCGACACGACGGTCTGCGCAGGGGCCGGCCGCGTAGTTGGGACCGACACGACGGTCTGCGCGGGGTTTGGTTGCGTAG
>JAYRFD010001276.1:0-4924 GCA_041908565.1 Polyangia bacterium
CAGCACCGCATCGTTCACCAGGTGCCGCGTGGCCGCGCCGCCGGCATATGCGACGCTTGCGCCCGGCCACTGTCTGACGCGCGCAGCGATGCGTTACTACATCCGCAGCGCTCTGCCACGGGTCGAAGATCGACGGCTGCCGCGGGCTTCGCCGCTGTATGCCGGGTCGCTGGCGGGGGTCGCACCGGCGCTGGTGGTGACCGCCGAAGCGGATGTCCTGCGCGACGAGGGGCTGGCCTATGTCGAAAAGCTGGCCGCCTGGGGCGTGCCGGTGCGGCACATCGACGCGCCCGGTATGCTGCACGGCTTCTTCAACCTGCAGAGCCTGCGGACGCCCAAGCAGGTGATGGCCGACTGCGCCGCCTGGTTGCAGTTGGTATCCACGAATCAGCGCGCAGAATAAATCGATAAAGCGCCATTTGGCGAATCCGCGTTTTGTGTTGATTCATAAATTCGCGGGCCGCTGGGCACTTCCCGTCCGAATGTCACCGCTGCGAGCTTCGCCGGGCTGGGTGGTGCGCGGTGGGCTGGACGGGGTGCTGTGCTGCGCGCGCGGGACACTGGGGGGCGGGCGATCGGGGCGGTGCGACCGTTGGTGCGTGGGCTTGGGACCTTGCTTGTGCAAAATCAGAAACAGCTCGCCAGGTCGACTGGTGCGGGCGGCGGCAAGCTGCGCGCCGGGTCCACTGCCGACGAACAGATCGACGCGGCCTCGTCCTCGGATGGCGGCGCCGGTGTCTTGCGCCAAGGTTACGCGGGCGATCGGGGAAAACTGCGTCTGCTCGCCGGCTGCCGATGAATCGATGCCGGTCGCCACTTCGCTGCGCAGCCACAGCGCGACGCCCAGCGGCAACAGCGTGCTGTCGACGGCGATCGAGCGCCCCGCAACAAGCTGTCCGAAGCGCCCGCTGCCGCGCAGGGGCGTCTCTTTGAAGAAGACGAAGTGCGGGTTGCGGCTCCAGTAGCTGCGCAGGACGTCGGGGTGGGAAAGGAAGAAGCTGTGCGTGCGGCTTTGGCCCGGTGTCGTCGGCTGGTCGGCGGGAACGACGTGGTCGGCGCGCGCCAGCTTAAAGGGATTGGTATAGGGCTGCCCGTTGTGGCCGTCGGGCGTCAGGTTGATCTCGCCCCCTTCGATCAGCTGGATGGTGGCCGAGCCTTCGATGTGGATGTTGAGCGCGCTGTACAGGCTGTCGACAAAGACCAGCTCTAGCCCCTGTTTGTCGAGGCCGCCGGCCAAGATGTCGGCGCTGCTCAGCTGGCTTTGCGGCTCGGGCGGGCGACGGTACAGCGGCTGCGTGTACGGCGCGCGAGCGGTTCGACTGCCACGCACGACGGGGTGGTAGTACGCGGTGACGTGTCCTTGGTTCGCGTCGGCCACGCGCACCAGGCGAAACTGCCGCGGGAAGCCGCGACACAGGGCCGTCCGCCCTCGACGAGCCAAAGCCAAAAGCGGCTGCAGCGTATGCTGCGCATATTCCGCCAGCGTCTGCCCACCCAACACCGGCAGCCGTGTCGCGGTGCTCGCGCCCGTCGAATCTGCAGAGTGCGTGGCCGTTGCTGCGTTGCTTGATGCCGCGGCGTTGGTCGAAGTTGCAGCGGATGTTGCGGCGTTCGTAGAAGTTGCAGAGTTCGTTGTGACAGGCGAATACGGGGGCGGGGACTGTGCGGGAAGCAGGCTGGGTAGCTGGGCTTCGATGGCTTGCACCAGGGACGCGGGGTCCAAGTCATCGCAGGGCAGGGCGCGTGGATCGACAGGCGCGGCGCCTTTCACTGCGCCTGCTTTCACCGCGCCTGCTTTCACCGCGCCTGCTTTCACCGCGCCTGCTTTCACCGCAGCCACGCGAGCCGGCGCAGGCTGAGGCGATTGCGCGGCGTGGACCCCGACCTTCCAGCCCAGCCAGGTGGTCACAAGCGCGGCGATCGCCAGGGCGGTGTGGCGTGCGCGATGCCGCATACCGAGGCCTGATCCGTCGGTTGGGTTGTGCGCATCGTGCGAACCGTGTGAACCGTGTGAACCGTGCGCATCGTGCGGCTCGCGCGAATCGTCCGATCCGTGGGAGCGCGCAGGCCCCATCGGATGGCGATGACGCTGCTTAGGACTTGGCACGAACCTGGGCGATAAAGCCGCGCACATCGGCGGCGGGCTCGCTGTAGGCGGCGCCGAGCGCACGTTCGACGCGCTGCAGGTACTGGCTGGCCCAGGCCGGCAGCGGAGCGTCAAACATGACGCAGAATTCCAGCGTGGCGGCCAAGCGCAGGTCGGCGATCGATGGCTGCGGGCCATCGCCAATGAAGCCGTCGCGGACGAAGTACGTGTGGAACACCGAAAGCGGCTCGGCGGTCGCGTGCTCTGCCGCGAGGCGCGCGGCTTCTTTCTGCTGCGGGCTGGCATCGGCGGCTGCCGCCACTTCCCCGGGGTAACCCGGAAAGCCAAAGCGCGGATAGGCAGCGCGCGCGACCAGCGGATACAGCGTGCCGACGCCATAAAAGTTCGCCGAGTCGATGAGGGCCCGGCGCTCGGGATCGCTGGGATACAGCGCTTCCAGTCGGTGCCGATTGGCCAGGTACATCATGATCGCGCAGCTTTCCCACATCGCGCCGCGCGGATGCGTCGACGTTTCGAGGGCGGGCGTCAGGTGGCTGGGGATCTTGGCCAGAAAGTCGGGGCTGCGCGTCTTGCCCCAGGCATTTTCTTCGCTAAAGGGCAGGCCAGCGGCGCGTACGAACACGCGCACGGCCAGGCTGTTCACACTCGGCGGCAGGATATGCAGGTGGGTGGTCATGGGGTTTGTTCTTCCGGCAAAAAGGTGGCCAGGGCTGCTCTGGTCGCGATGCGCCCGAGGGTCGACAAAGCCAGTGCGGCACATGCAGCCAGTGCAGCGAATGCAGCCAGTGCGCAGAGCTCGGCAGGCCGAGTATACCGCGCCCGAACGCGGCATTCTGCGCCGACCTTTCTAGCGCGCGTCTCGTCGGAGGGGGGGCTGTTTTGGCGGAAGCCAGGGGGCGTGACGGCGGGCCAGATCGATGGCGGCCTGTGGCAGCAAGCGGACGCCCATTGCCATGACGCGGTTCAGACGTCCGTGGATGCACTCGGCCTGGCGGGAAAACAGCGCGTGCAGGCCGGCTTCGGCGACGGCTTCCGCATCCATCATGACGCCCAGTCGGCGGGCCAAATCGACGGGCACGACCTTCGGATCGTACAGGGCGGTGGCCGTCGCGCCGGGGCATAGGCAGGTGACGTTGACGTCGTAGACGGCAAGCTCGCTGCGCAGGCTGTGCGCGAAGCCGCGCAGGTACTTCTTGCTGCTGCCGTAATAGCTGATGCTGGGCATGTCGCGAAACGCCGAGATGCTGGACACCAAGAGGATGTGACCGCGTCGTCGTTCCCGCATGTCCCGTCCCCACAGCGTGCACAGAAGCGAAGGCGTGACGACGTGTAACTGCAAAAGAGCATTGGCCTGCGCAAGCGACGCATCGGCGGCTTCCCCGAAGAAAAAGAAGCCGGCGTTGCTGATCAGGATGTCGACGTGAAGGCCGCGCGCGGTCACTTGTGCGTGCAGATCCTCGGCGGCTTGCGGGCGCGCCAGATCGCAGACCAGGGCGTGCGTGCGGACGCCGTGGTCGGTCGATAGCTGCGTCGCGGTCTGCTGTAGCTCGACGGGGCGCTGACTGACCAAGATCAGCTCATAACCCAGCGACGCCAAGCGGGCGGCCAGCGCGCGGCCAATGCCCGAACACGCTCCGGTGATTAGCGCCACCTGCAGCGACGATCCCGCGCGTGGCAAAGCGGCATCGTTGGGCCCAAAAACGGTCGAAGACATTGGGCAATTTTATAAACAAAACAAAGATTTATATACGGCAAATAAAATAGATGGATAGAGCACGCTTATGGCGATTTCGTGTCGGGTTGGGCGTCGGGTCGGGCGCCGGGTCGGACGTGGTTTGACAGCGTCTTGCCGGTCTGCGGATCGACGACCTCGACATAGCGGCCGGCCGCTTCGTTGCCGAACACCACGACGAAGCCGTCCTGTTCCTTGAGCACGATGTGGTTGGAATACTTGCTGTGATCGATCGGCCCCAGCCCGCGCAGCGTCGTCGCGAAGCGCCTCTGGCCGGTCTTTAGATCCAGCGCGAACAGCGATGCTCCCGATGCGATGGCGCAGTAGTGCGCGACGTACACGGTCTGGCCAACGATCAAAAGCGCTACCTCGACCTGGAAGCGATCAGGCAGCGCGTGACGCCACAGCACCTGACGATGGAAGAGCACGCGCTCGATGTGGGAAGCGCGCTCGTCGGTGCCTCGCGAAAACACCAGGTTGTCGTCTTTGCCAACCACGGCCAATAGCGGGGATCGCCGAGGAACCGCCAGCGGCCAGGTGGCTTCGCCGGCCCACGGGATCTGATCGGCGCGCGGCACGGCGACCGCACGCGGCGTCGGGACGGCGGGGGCCATGTTCTTCACCACCGGAGCGGAATCGGCGGCCTCAGCCGCAAGGGAAGCGCCGCAAGGGATCGCAGCAAGCAGGCTACCGGCCAAGATCAGCTGTCGGGTCCGCATGCGATCAGTATCGGGTCTGGCGCGGGTCTGACAAAGCGCGACGACGTGGCTTCGCCGGTCGCGGGCTGGCTGCCGCCGGGTGCCCGATCGCAGGCATCGATCGCCCGATGCACGCCGCAAAGGGACGCCGATTGCAGTGCACCCAGCGCGAACCACCGGCCCGACGCACTTCCTGATAGGCTGGCACGGGGGATTCGGTGACGTACACGAAGGCGCAGGGCTTCGGGCGCTTGGTTGGACGGGCGGTCTTTCTGTGCTGGCTGTGCGGCACCCACGCGTCGGTCCATGCCGTCGAAAATGGCGCACCGGAAAAGGCAGGAACCTGGCCGCAGGTGGTGGCCTTGGTCGATCGCGGCACCCCAGGCG
>JAYRFD010001277.1:0-13946 GCA_041908565.1 Polyangia bacterium
GCGGTGACTCTGGCGGCGGCGGATCGTTTGGCGTTCGCCGACCCCTGCGCTTCTTGGCGTACAAGCTGCAACTGACCGAAGCGCAGGTCGGAGAGCTAGCCCGCATCCTGAACGATCTGAAGACGGAGCGGGCGCAGGCCGAGGTCGATGACCGACGAGCCCAGGCCTCTTTCGCAGACGCGGTATCGGGGCCTTCGTTCGATGAAACGGTGGCCACGCAGGCCGGCGAACAGCGACGCAAAAGTGCCGAGCGACTGCAGGGGCAAGTGGTGCGCGCACTCGGACGAATCCATGCGCTTCTGACTCCTGAGCAGCGATCTTCGCTGGCGTACTTGATCCGCACCGGCACTCTAACGTTGTAGCGACAGGGCTTGTGCCATCGTCGCGATGAGGCGAAAGCAGTCCGTAGTAGGCGGCAATTCGTCGCGTCGCGACGTAAAATGAAAAAGTAATCGCACCCTGCACGGCGCCACGTGCCCGTGAGCCAGGGTAGTCCCGGCGGCCGATCCGTCGGCTGTCGATGAGGAAACCATGTTCGAGAACAAGCCAAGCAATCCTGAGTTCGCCCCGGAACTGCCGGTGTTGCCGCTGCGCAACATGTTGCTCTTGCCTGGCATCACCATGCCCTTCGAGGTAGGCCGGCGGAGCTCGCTGCGCCTGCTTGAGACCGTTGTGCGGCAGCATCCACCGACGTTGTTAGTCGCCGTGCAGCGCGATCCTCAGGTGGAAGAGCCGGGCGAGGCTGATCTGCACCCGATTGTTGTGCAGGCCGAGGTCCTCAAGGTCGTGCGCACGGGCGCCGACAAAGTCACGGCCGTGCTGAAGGGGGAACGTCGTCGTCGTCTGCAAGTCGTGCAGACCGAGCCGTACCTGCAAGCGCGCCTGTTGCCGGTGGTCGAGACCAACACCGATGCGGTCGAGGCCATCGCCCTGAGCCTGACGGTCAAAGAGACGGCGCAGCGCCTGGCCACTTTGGTGCAGCTACCCGAGTCCGTGCGCGCCGTGCTGCCACTTCTGGAGCAAGCGCGCGAGCCGGGCCTGGTTGCCGACTTGGCGACGGCGCTGTTGGATGCACCCTTCGCGGATCGGGTGGGCCTGCTGTCTCAGCTGGACGTAAAGACGCGCCTGGATTCGGTGCTGGCCATGCTGCAGCGTCAGGCCGAGGTCATCTCGGCCAAAGAGCGCATCGACAAACAAGTACAGAACGAGTTTGCTCGACGGCAGCGCGAAGCGGTCCTGCGCCAGCAGGTCAAGGCCATCCAGGAAGAGCTTGGCGAAGCCGATTCCGACAAGGACATCGAGCAGTTCGCTGAGCGCATCCAGAAGGCCGGCATGAGCGCCGAGGCCGAAAAGATCGCCAAGAAGCAGCTCGATCGCCTGCGCCACATTCCCGATGGATCGCCCGAAGCATCGATCCAGCGGACGTATCTGGAATGGCTGTGCGATCTGCCCTGGTCCAAGCGCACCGAGGACAAACACGACCTGGCGGCAGCGCGTCGCATTCTTGAGGCCGATCACTACGGTCTCGAAAAAGTGAAGAAGCGCATCATCGAATACCTCGCTGTGCGCAAGCTGGCCCCCGACAAGAAGGGACCGATCCTGTGCTTGGTGGGGCCTCCGGGCGTCGGCAAGACCTCGCTGGGTCGCTCGATCGCGACGGCTTTGGGACGTAACTTCCACCGCATGTCGCTTGGCGGCGTGCGCGACGAAGCCGAGATCCGTGGGCACCGTCGCACGTACATCGGCGCGCTGCCCGGCCGCGTGATGCAGGCCATGAAGCGCGTCGGGGCGAAGAACCCCGTGCTCTTGCTCGACGAGATCGACAAGCTGGGGCACGACTATCGCGGCGATCCGTCCTCGGCCTTGTTGGAAGTCCTGGATCCCGAGCAGAACAACGCGTTTTCGGATCACTACATCGAGGTGCCCTTCGATCTGTCCGAGGTCATCTTCATCTGCACGGCCAACACGCTGGATTCCATTCCTCCGGCGCTGCTGGATCGCATGGAAGTGATCGAGATCGCGGGGTACACGCTGACCGAAAAGCAGCAGATCGCGATTCGTCACCTGATGCCCAAGCAGATTGGCGAGCACGGCCTTAAGACCGAGAACGTGACCGTCGGCGAGCCTGCGATCACCGAGGTGATCGAGCGCTACACGCGGGAGGCTGGCGTGCGCAGTCTTGAACGTGAACTGGCCGGCATCGTGCGCGGTGTGGCGATGAAAGTCGCCGACAACACCAGCGGCCAAAGCGGACCGATCTCTGTCGAGAAGGCCGATGTCGCAGAGTATCTGGGTCCGCCCAAGTACTTCCGCGATCTGGCAGAGCACGTCCAGATTCCAGGTGTGGCCACCGGCCTGTCGGTGACGGCGGTTGGCGGCGACATCCTGTTTATCGAAGCGACGGCAATGCCGGGCAAGGGCAAGCTGAACCTGACCGGCAAGCTGGGCGACGTGATGAAGGAATCGGCGCAGGCCGCGATGTCCTGGGTCCGCGCGCACACGGAAGAACTGAAGCTGAGCAGCGCGTTCTTTGAAAACGTCGACATCCACCTGCACGTCCCGCAAGGCGCCATCGCCAAAGATGGACCGTCTGCAGGCATCGCGCTGGTATCTGCGATCGTGTCGCTTTTGACCGGGCGCAAGGTGCGATCCGATGTGGCCATGACCGGCGAAGTGACCCTGCGTGGAGCCGTTCTGCCCGTCGGTGGGATCAAGGCCAAAGTCCTGGCTGCGCATCGCGCTGGACTTAAGACCGTCATCCTTCCCGAGCGCAATCAGAAGGACTTGGTCGAGGTCCCGGAAGAGGTTCGCAACGAGCTGAAGTTCGTCTTTGTGAATCGCATTCCGGCCGTGCTCGATGTCGTGCTGGAGTCGCCCAGCAACAAGAGCACAAGTCCATCCGGTGCCGAGCCGATCGTCCCGCCTGAAGTCCTGAACTCGCTGCCGACCCCTGCTTCTCCGCTGACTCCCAACACGCTGTAGTTCCCGTCGGCCTAGTCTTCGGTCGGTCGCCTGCGGACGGACGTATCGTCCGGGGCGCTGCCGTTCACTGCAGACACGCGCGCAGCAGAAAACCGCACAAAAAAATCAGCACGGCGCCCATGACCAGCGCAGGGACGGACACGGAAATCTGAAGTCCGTGCGCCGGTCGTGTCCGACGCAGCGGCGGCTTGGTGTCCTTTTCTGCGTCGTGTTCTGCGTCCTGTGAATCTTGAACCGGCGGAGCGGCGAAGTCGGTCCGCGCGATCGGAACCGTTTCACTGTCTTGTAGAGAGGCAGAATCCGGGCCGCAGACCACAGCTTCACGGGCGGCTTGGGGTGTCGCCGCTGCTGACAGCGGAGGCAGCGTCTCTTCACTGGCCAAAAGTCGAGCCAGCGGCAGTGTCGTGCTGTCGCGGCGCTGGGGCAGCGGTTCGGTGTTGCGGACGCGTCGAGGTCGCGAGGCAGGCTGCGGATCGGCGTGGCCTGTACGCAGCTTGCGCCGGTCTGTGCTTTCGCGGGGAAGCGGAGCGGTCGCAGTCGCCGGTGGCTCGGCAGCGCCTGGCGTCGTCGGTTGAGTCTGATGCGCTTCGCCCAGGATCGCGTCCAGGCCCGCCACCACCTGCGCCATCGTCGGCCGCAGCGACGGATCTTTGCCCAGCATTTGATGAATCAGCGCGGCCAGCGCAGCGGGGACTTCTGGCGCCAGCTTGGCCAAGGGCACCGGCGCTGAATAGCGATGCATGTCCAGCAACAGGGCATAGCTACTGGCTGAAAACGGCGGAGCACCGCTGACTAGCTCGTACATCAGGACGCCCAGCGCATAGACATCGACGCGATCCGTGATTGCGCCCATGCCCGTCGCCTGCTCGGGAGCCATGTAGGTCGCAGTTCCGATGGCAATGCGCGAATCGGTCTGGTCTTGCTGCGTGGAAGGGTGCTTCTGTTCGGAAGCCAGCTTGGCGATGCCAAAGTCAAAGACGATCGCGCGCTTTCCGCCAGGCACCGCATCGTCCGAGACGATCATGACGTTTTCGGGCTTCAAGTCCCGATGGATGATGGCGGACGCGTGCGTGGCCGACAGAGCCACCGCGATCTGACGTGCGAAGCGCAGCAGCGACGGCAAGGGTGGACGGCTGGCTAGCTCGGCGCGCAGCGTTTGGCCATCGAGGTGATCCATCACCAAGTATGCGGAGCCGTCTTCCAGGTGTCCGACGTCGCTGACACCGACGATGCCGCGATGGTGAACGATGTTGACGGCGCGTGCTTCGTTGATCAGACGCGCGTGGAACTCGGGTTCGTCCGGTGGCAGAAGCTTGATCGCGACTGTGCGGGCGATGCGCGGATCAACCGCCAGATAGACCGCCCCGCTGCCGCCCTGTCCCAGCTTGCGGACGACGCGATACGGCCCGATCTCGGTCACAGGGGACGCTGCATCCCCCTGCGGCAACGCTGCGCTTGGTCCAGGGTTCATGCCGATGGAGAGGCGCTTGCGACCGTCGTAGGGCTAAGGTCGACACGCACATCCTGGTTGGGCTGCGAGCCCAGCAACAAGCAGCGAAAGCCGTGTGCATTCAGGTCGCAGATTGCATCCGCTTTCTTCTGCGCCAGGTGCTGAGAAAGGGGGCCAAACGATCGCTGCCAGTCCTGCGTGGGTTCCGCGTTCGCTGCGGCTTGCAGGTACAGCGTGTGATCGAAGTCTGCGCGTGCGTGCACTTGTCCGTCGTGGATGTGCACCGTCGGAAAAAACACCTCGCTGGGGCGGCGGCGATCAAACGAAAAAGCCATCGGATGATAGCTGTGGGCCTTGCCACGCAGGCGATCCCACACGCTGCGCGGGCGCTTCAACTTGAAGACGGCAAACCCATAGTCCTGATAGCCCGGCAGATCGTCGAAGGCCTTGGGTTGCAGGCGGAAGCGTGGCTCCAAGCGATCGAAGTCGCGCGGCGAAGGCACGAACGATGCGTCAAACGCGCCGACGCTGTGCACTTGCAAACGCGGCCGGCTGGACTGCTGCAAAAAGCGGAGTGTTCCTTGGCCTTTGGGGGCCCCCAGCAGCTCGGGAAACGCCTGATCCAGATCGTCAAAGAACGTGGCATAGCCTGACAGATCGATGAAGCGAACGGCGTCTTCTGCCGGCGGTTTTCCGTCGGAAATCTCGACAGGAAGAGGCAAGACCATGGCCGTGTCTTCGATCAAGGCAAGGCTCATGCTGTAGACCAGCACTTGCTGCTTCGTCCCGGTGTCGCGCGCGAATATCCGCGTCTTGGATACATGCTTAATCGGACGCGAGAAACAGCACATCGGCTTCCCCTCGGCAGGCTTTCCCTCGGCGGCGCTTCGCATCTTGCCTGCCTCGCCGCAGAGGCAGCGCATTTCACGATGATAAGCGGACTTGGCTTCGCCGCAGCGCTTGTCGACAAAGCGTCCGTCGCGTTAGGATTTTTTGATCGTGTCGCATCTGCCACAGCGCCGCACGCTAGCCCTGCTCTTCTTGCTGTACATGGCGCAGGGGCTGCCCTTCGGGTTCCAGAAAGAGCTGTCCTCGTTTCTGCGCGAGACCGGGGTCTCTCTGGACAAGATCGGCTTTACGCGCGCCTTGTCGGCGCCGTGGATGGCCAAGGCGCTGTGGGCTCCGCTGGTCGATCGCTTCGGATCCGATCGCTTTGGTCGTCGCAAGTCATGGATCGTTCCGATGCTGGTCTTGCTTTCGCTGACCTGCGTCGCCGCCGCCTTTTTTCCACCGGGACGAGGCCTGCTTGGCCTGCTGGCGCTGATCCTTTTGATGAACCTGTTCGCCGCCACGCAGGACATCGCCGTCGATGGCTTGGCGGTCGACTTGCTGCGCGGCAAAGAACTGGGACCGGCGAATACTGCGCAGGTTGTGGGATACAAAGCCGGCATGCTGCTGTCGTCGGCTCTGCTGGTGCCGCTGTATCCATGGATCGGCTGGCACGGCATCCTGTGGGCGCTGGCCGCTTTGCTGTTCGTGTGGGCTATGGCGCTGGTTGGCTGGCGCGAACCGCAGGCTCCCGAACAAGTCGCCGAGAAGCGCCGATCGCTGCGCGCCGTCGTGCAGACCATGCTGGAATCGCTGAAACAGCCCGGATCACTGTGGCTGGTGCTGTTTGTCGCGACGTACAAAATCGGCGAAGAGCTGGTCGATCCCATGCTGCGCGCCTTCTTGATCGATGCCGGCTATCGCAAGGAACAGCTATCGCTGTGGATCGGCAGCTATGGCATGGTGGCGTCGCTTCTGGGATCGGCGCTGGGGGGCTGGACCGCGACGCGCGCGCCGCTTCTGACCGCGGTCACGCTGGCCAGCTTGCTGCGCGCCTTTTCGATGGTGGGGCAGTGGTACTTGACGGTGCTTGAACGCCCGGGCCCGCTGGCCGTCATCCTGGCGACCATTGGCGAGCACTTCTGCGGCGGCGCGCTGACGACGGTGATGTTCGCCTTCATGATGTCGCGCGTGAACAAGGCGATCGGCGGCACGCACTACACGCTGCTGGCTTGCGTCGAAGTGGTTGGCAAGCTGCCACCCAGCTTGCTGTCTGGCGTGCTGGCTCGTCAGCTGGGCTACAGCCGCTTGTTTGCCTTGGGCACTGCGCTGTCGTTTCTGTTCCTGCTGCTGCTGATTCCGCTGCGGCGATCGGAAGCCAACAGCAACCCCAGTCCCGCCGGCTCGGGCTAGTTTCCGTCGGCGCTACCAGCCGGCTGCGCGCAGAGCGGACAGGATCATGCGCGTCGCGCGGCTTTTGTTCAGCGTGTAGAAGTGGATGCCCGGCGCTCCGCGCTGCAGAAGCTCGATGCACTGCACGGTGGCATGGGCAACGCCCAGTTCAAGCACGGCGTCTGGATCGTTTTGGTATCGCTCAAGCTGCAGGCGCAAGCGCATGGGGATGGTGGCGCCACACAAGCGCGTGAAGCGATCGACCTGTTCAAAGCTGGTGATCGGCATGATGCCGGGCACGATCGGCACGCGTACACGGGCCGTCTGCGCGCGCTGCACGAAGTCGAAATAGAACGCGTTGTCGAAAAATAGCTGCGTGATCAGAAACTCGGTGCCGGCTTCGACTTTCTTGGTCAGGTTGCGCAGATCGTCGTCGCGGCTGCTGGAATCGATGTGCCCTTCGGGATAGCAGGCGCCGCCGATGCAGAAGTCCCAGCGCTGGGCTGTGCGTCGTTCGCGCACGAAGCTCACCAGATCGCTGGCATAGCGAAATCCGCCGGGCACCGGCTGAAAGGTCGGCACGCTATTCGATCCTGCGGGACGCGGCGGATCACCGCGCAGAAGCAGGATGTTTTCGATCCCCAGATCACGCAGACGATCCAGAACGGCTTGCAGTTCTTCCCCCGTGTGACCAACGCAGGTCAGGTGCGCCATGGCTTCGATGCCGACGTCGTTGCGGATGCGAGCGACCAGCTCACTGGTCACGCTCTGCGTCGATCCGCCCGCGCCATAGGTGACCGAGACAAAGGCCGGCTGCAGCTCGACCAGCTCGCGCAGGGTCTGCATCAGGTTTTCGACACCGGCGGGGGTGCGCGGCGGGAAGAACTCGAACGAAAAGCACGGGGTGGGCTGCAACAGGCGCTGAGCGATTCGCATCCGGCGCGTTGTAGCAGGTTTTGTGGATCCGGGTGATGACGATTGGCAGCGAACGAGCAGGGGGCAGAAGAGACCGACTTCGCGAGCGAGCGAGCCTGCGTCAGCAGTGTCCAAACCAGCCCGTCGGGCCAGGTTCACCACGCAGTCGCCGACGAACGCGCTGGGCTTGCTGAACCACCAAAGGCGCGCACAAAAGGCCCGCGGTCCACACAAACCAGCGCCGACGGCTGATGCGCCGACGAGGCGCCTGGCTGGCGGGCTCTTCTACGGGTTCTTCTACGGAAGCTGGGGGGCTGGACAGCAGCGTAGACAAACGCATGCTGTCATTTTAGCGCGGTCTTTGCGGTCGTGGCGCGACTACGAAAGCTTCTTGAGCGACAGATACCAGTCCTTGCGATCCAGGCTGTCATCGGCCAAGCGCTTTTCGACATCGGCGACGGTCTTGGGGGCTGGAACGACGACGTTGTCACCTGGGCGCCAGTTGGCGGGGCAGGCCACGCCGTGCTTGTCGGCGGTCTGCAGGGCGTCCAGCAGGCGCACGATCTCGTCGATGTTGCGGCCGGCGTTCATCGGGTAATAGACCAGCGCGCGGATCATGCCCTTGTCGTCGATCACAAACACGCTGCGCACCGTCGCGGTGTCGCTGGCGCCGGGGTGGACCATGCCGTAGGCGCTGGCCACCTTCATGTCCAGGTCGGCAATGATCGGGAAGGGCACCGTGACGCCCATCTTTTCTTTGATGTTCTGCACCCAGGCCAGGTGCGAAAAGATGCTGTCGATCGACACGCCCAGGATGTCGGTGTTGCGCTTCTGAAATTCTTCATAGCGCTGCGTGAAGCCGATGAACTCCGTCGTGCAGACGGGAGTGAAGTCGGCGGGATGCGAAAACAGAACCAGCCAGCGCCCTTTGTAATCGGCGAGCTTCTTTGGGCCATGGGTCGTCACTGAGTTGAAGTCGGGAGCGGGCTCGTTGATGCGGGGCAGGTTGCGTGGCGCGTCCATTGTGGGCCTCCTGTTGCCAAGCGTGGACCTTGGGGGCATCCGCCGCCGATGCATGCTGCAAACCATGCGCTGCGTCGGCAGGCTGCGGACCCGGAATCGGGTCCTCATGCTGCCACAATGCGCCGCGGGTGCGTGTGAAAAATGGGCCGCGCGCCAGTCGACCATCGGCCCATGTGTGATGGACTGTGAACGCTATTTTACCGTCGGGCGCTTGTCTTCCACGCGACAGCGCAGACCGCCCTGCGACAGCAGCAGATCGACCCGATCGCCGACCGCCACTTGGTCTGCGTCGATCAGAATATGACCGTGCTCGTCGCGGGCCAGCGCGTCGCCTCGTCCCAGCACTTTCAGTGGCGACCTCGCATCCAGCTTGCCGGCCAGGCTGGCCAGCGCTTGTCGGCGGTCCATCATGCGCTTCTGCAGCAGCGACTGCAGACGAGACGTCAGGTCGTGCAGAGCCGCGCGATCCCGCAGCAGGCGAGCCCGCGGATGGCACGACTGCAACCGCTCGCTGGCTTGCGACAGCAGGCGTCGTCGGTTGGTGACTTGCCGTTCCAGGGCATGCTGCGCGCGCAGGACTTCGCCATCCAGCTTCTGGCGTGCGCTTTCGATGACGCGCCCACCCGATCGCAGCAGCCGATCGGAAAGATCCACGACCTCGGCTTCCAGGCGCGAAAAGTCGGGCACGCAGATCTCGGCCGCTTGGGACGGCGTCGCGGCCCGACGATCGGCGACGAAGTCCGCGATGGTGGTGTCCACTTCATGGCCGACCGCGGACACCACGGGCACTGGACAGTGATAGATGGCGCGGGCCACCGCTTCGTCGTTGAAGCACCACAGATCGGCCAGCGAGCCGCCGCCCCGACCGACGATCAGCACGTCGCAGTGGGGCGCCAAGCGACCGATCGCATCGACGATCTGCGGCGGAGCTTCCGGTCCCTGCACGGCACAGTGCGCGACCAGAAAGTGCACGCGTCCGCGGCTGCGAGCGACGCGCAAGATGTCATACAGCGCGGCGCCTTGCTGCGACGTGGCGACGCCGATCACGCGCGGGAAGCGCGGCAGCGGTCGCTTGCGATCGGTGTCAAACAGGCCTTCGCGCTGCAGGCGCGCCTTGAGCTCTTCAAACTGTCGCCACAGATCGCCTTCGCCCGACAGGCGCACTTCGTTGACGATCATCTGAAAGCGGCCGCTGCCTTCGTAGATCGTCAGCTTGCCGCGCGCTTGCAGCTTCATGCCGTCGCGCAGGGGGATGCGCAGGGTCTGCGCTTGGCCGCGCCAGATCACCGCGTCGATGCGGCCTTTGCCGTCTTTAAGAGCGAAGTACAAGTGCCCCGATGCCGATCGCTTCAGGCCTTCCACTTCGCCTTCGACCCAGACATCGGAAAACGCATCTTCCAAGGCTCGCGAGGCACGCCCGACCAGTTCACTGACCGACAGGACCTTGGGTTCTTTGGGCGGCGGTGGTGGCGGCGGCGGCGGCGGTGGCGCCGCACCGCTTTGGCCATCGCCAAAACCAAAGCCGGTCTGGCGATCGCCTTGCCGACGGGGAGACAGTGAAAACGGCGGAAGAACACGCTGCGTCATGGCCGGCAGGTCCTAACCCTGTGTGGTCGGTGGAGGTTCATCGCTGCGGGCAAGATCCGCAGCAGATGCCGCTTGGCAATGGGCGATGATCGACTCAATGCAGGCTCGCACGTGCGCCAGGCGTTCAGCGGTCTGGGCTTCGAAGCGCAGGACCAGGGCCGCTTGGGTGTTGCTGGCGCGAACCAAGGCCCACGCATCGGGCCAGTGAACGCGGATGCCATCGAGTTCATTCACTTCGATTCCGGGCAGGGCGCGCAGGCCCTTTGCGATGCGTCCGACCAGAGCCTGTTTGATCGAATCGTCGACGGGAATGCGAATCTCGGGGGTGCGATGCAGGCGGGGCAGGGCATCGACCAGGGCCGCCAGCGCCTGCGGTCGCGGGTCGTGCGACAGCAGCTCAAGCAGGCGGGCCGCGGCATAGATCGCGTCGTCATAGCCCAGGTAGCGATGCGCGAAGAACAGGTGGCCAGACATCTCACCGGCCAGCGCGGCTCCGACCTCTTGCATCTTGTCGCGTAGCTGGCTGTGGCCGACCCGCCACATGATGACGTGCCCGCCCGCCGCGGTTAGTTCGTCGTGTACGGCGCGGCTGCACTTGACCTCGCAGACGAAGCGAGCCCCGGGCTCTTCGCGCAGGATGGCGCGCCCCAGAAGAATCAGCAGATCATCGCCCCAAAGGACGCGGCCGCGGCTGTCGACGACCACCAAGCGATCGGCATCGCCGTCGAAGGCCAGGCCAAGCTCGGCCCCGTGCCCGGCCACCTGGGCGTGCAGCGCCGTCAGGTGTTCGGGCACCGTCGGATCGGGCGGGTGATGCGGGAAGTGGCCGTCCATCTCGCAGTAAAGCGGCATCACGTCAAAGCCCAGGGCTGAAAACAGCGCGACGGCGATGGCTCCGCCGGTGCCGTTGCCGCCATCGATGACGATGCGAAACCGTCGCGGACCCAGGGCCAGGCGCTGCCGCACAAAGTCCTGATAGGCGGACGTGATGTCGATCAAGCGATGCTGGCCCGGGCTTTGATCGTGGTCCTGCACAAAGTCACCGGCCGCGATCTGGTCGTGCAGCGCCAACAGAGCCGCGCCGTGCAGGCTGCCGCCGGCAAGCAGGATCTTGAAGCCGTTGTCGCTGGCGGGGTTGTGGCTGCCGGTGATCTCGACGCCGGATCCGCAGCCCAGGTGATGGACCGCGAAGTACAAGACGGGCGAGGCCACGACCCCGACATCCAGCACGGTGACTCCCGTCGACAGCAGGCCGGAAAGCAGCGCCCGATGCAGCCGTGGCGAGTGCGTGCGGCAGTCGCGTCCCAGCGCCAGTGCCCGAGAGGAGCCGCCGCGTCGCAAGACCTGCGTGCCCAGCGCGCGCCCCAGATCGGTGACGAAGGCGTCGTCTAGGTCGCGATCGGCGACACCACGGATGTCATAGGCACGAAAGATCGAGCGGTTCATCGCAGGCACAGCACCGCGTTACAGCAGGCGCGACAGCCCTGGCTGATTCAGGCGAGCCACCACGTCGCGCACGTCCTGCGCTCGATCGCGCGGCAGCACCAGCACGGCATCCGGGGTGACCGCGATCACCAGATCTTCGACACCCAGCGCGGCGACTAGCTGCGATCCGCTTTGGCAGACGATGTTTCGCTGGGCATGCACAAACAGCGGTGGCTGCGGCACATCGGGGCTGGTCAGTGCGTGATTGCCTGCGTCGTCGCCATCGCACAGCGCATCCATGGCATCAAACGAGCCGACATCGTTCCAGCCAAAGTCACCGGCCAGCACGCGGATGGCGGGGCCCGGCCCGACGCTGCGTTCGCCCAGCTTTTCCATCACCGCGTAGTCGATCGAGATGGCCGGCGCTTCGGGATAGCGCGCCGCCGTGCGACCCGGGTGAGCGGCCAGATCGTCGAGGATCTCGGACAGGGCGGGCAGGTTCTGGCGAAGCTCGGAAAGGATGCGGGCCACCGGGAAGAAGAACATGCCCGAGTTCCACAGATAGTTGCCGGCCGCCAGGTACGTCGCTGCGCGATCGGCGCTGGGCTTTTCGACGAAGGCCAGCACGCGGTGCGCGGTGGTCGAGGTCGGGCTCAGCATGGCCGGGCTCTCGTGGCTCGCCTGGTGGTCTGGCGCGCCCACCTCGATGTAGCCATAGCCGGTCTCGGGGTGGCTGGGGTGGATGCCCAGCGTGACGATGTGACCTTGCGCTGCGACCTGCAGCGCGGTCTGCAGGCGACGGGCAAAGCCCGCTTCGTCTTTGACGTAGTGGTCGGCGGGCAGCACCGCCATCACGGCCAGTTCATCGCGAGCCGCAACCGCAATCGCTGCCAGGCCGATGCAGGGGGCGGTGTTGCGGCCAACCGGCTCGACCAGGATGTTGTCGATCGGCAGGTCCGGCAGGCAGCGTCGCACTTCGGGGACCTGTTCCGCCGTGGTGACGACCAGCGTGTGCTGCAGATCGACCACGCGGCGGGTGCGTCGCAAGGTTGCGCCGATCAGCGTCTCGCCGCCGGGCAGGATCGGCAGGAACTGCTTGGGTCGTCCGCGTCGGCTGTGCGGCCACAAGCGAGTGCCGCCACCGCCGGCCATGATGACCACGAAGGCGCGAGCATCGGCCTGTCTTGGGTCTGTGCCTTCCGCGTTCAAGCGCGACATTGTTCATTCCCCATCGACATGCCCCACAAAACAGCACCGCCCGACAAGCCAGCGCTTGCCGGGCGGGATTCCCGCAGCCCCGATCGCAGCCCGTGTGCGACTGGTTGGGTTGGACCGGGGCCTTGGCGTTGGTCTTTTGCCTAGAACTTGGCCTTGATCATCGAGAAGCCAAGACCCACGGACATGCCGTTCTTGTTCTTGTTTTCCTTCGATGGGGCCCAGCGATCCGTGCCGTCAAACGCTTCGATGTCCGAGCTGAGCACGCTGCCCACCGGCGACAGCTTGATCTCGGCGTCGAGGATCTCGCAGGTCATGGGGTTGGTCTTGCAGCACTTCATCGGCGTGTTCGTGCACTTGTTCTTCGAGACTTCGTTCATCTGGTTCTCGAAGAGGTTGACGATGGTCTTGGTGCTGCTGCCCATCGGGTCCTTGTTGACCAGACCGCTGACCAGCTTGGCGACCATCGGGACGATCTTGCCGTCGATGTCCTTCTGCGAGATCACGCCGTGCAGCTGACCGTCCTTGATGACCAGCTGGCCCTTGTCCATGCCCAGGGTGCCTTCGAAGTGCACGCCGCGCAGAGCCAGCGGCAGGTTGGCGCCCATCGACAGCGGCAGGTTGATCTCGATGCGCTGCTCGTCTTCCGCCGTCTGCTCGGCCGAAGGAGTCGTGGTCAGCTTGCCATCGGTGATCTTGCCGTACAGCTTGACGCCCATGACCTTGCCGACCTTGAACAGATCGCTGCCATCGAACACCGGCGCCTTGCCGCCCATGCCCGGCGGATCGGCCAGGCTCAGCGTCACGCCCGCGCAGGTCGACGACATCAGATCGCCCGCCTTCACTTCGCCCAGGATGACGGCGTCGCCATCGGTGACGGCCTTGGTGATCGACTCTTGCAGGTTCAGGCCGGCCACGGTGACGGCCTGGATCAGCGTCTTCAGCTGGTTTTCCGTCTTGCCATCGCGGTTGAAGTCATACGCATAGGTCTTGCTGCCGCTGGCTTGCGGCAGGAACAGGTTGTTGGTGGCGTACTGGTTGGCCGTGCCGGTGACTTTGTCCGCCGTGCACTTTTCTTCCATCATCATGCCGCCGTCGCCGCCACAGCCCGCGCTGGCCGCCGCCAACA
>JAYRFD010001278.1:0-4306 GCA_041908565.1 Polyangia bacterium
CCGGTGTCCTGGGTCATGAGATCGGTCACGTCATCGCGCGCCATGGCGCCCAACACCTGGCCAAGCAGCAGCTAGGTCAGCTTCTGGTGACGGCGGTGCACGTCGGCAGCTATGACAGCCGCGATCCCCATCGCACGCGCACGGCCGGTGTCTTGGCGCAGGCCGCGACTCAGATGATCGGCCTGCGCTACGGCCGGCAGGACGAGCTGGAAGCCGACGACTACGGCTTTCAAATCACCGTCGCGGCCGGTTATGACCCGCGCGGCCTGGTCGAGCTGATGCAGGTCCTGGAAGGGGCCTCGGGCGGCGGGCGCGTGCCCGAGTTTCTGTCCACCCATCCCAACCCCGGAAACCGTCGCGAGCTTCTGCTGCAGCGCATCGCCCAAGCCTTCCCGTCGCCGCCGGGCCTCCCGGCAGGACTGCGCGAGGGCCAAGCCGAATACAGCGCGCAGGTCCTGTCTGCGACCGGGACGCAGCCCAGGCCGTTGCCCGGGAAGGACGATGCCGAAGGCCTGCGACGACGGCTCCGCGATCCGGCCTCCGATCGCTAGTTCGGGCTAGTGCCCGGCGCACTTGCCGGAACGGCAGCTGATCCCGGGACCGCAGTCCGAATTCGAGCTGCAGCTTCCGTCGGGCGCGTTGGCGCACTTGCCCGATCGACACGACGCTCCGCCGCAGTCCGAATTGGAACTGCACGACGAACCGGGAGCCGTCGCGCACTTGCCAGAACGGCAGCTGACCCCGGCACCGCAGTCCGAGTTCGACGAGCAGCCGCCACCGGCCGCCGCGCACTTGCCCGATCGACACGAGCCGCCGCCACAGTCCGAATTCGAGCTGCAGCTTCCGTCGGGCGCATTCGCACACTTGCCCGATCGACACGACGCTCCGCCGCAGTCGGAATTGGAACTGCACGACGATCCCGCCGCCGTTGCGCACTTGCCGGATCGACAGCTGACCCCCGACCCGCAGTCGGAATTCGAGCTGCAGCTTGAGTTGCTATGGGCCGGCCCCGCGGGCAGCAGCGACACAAGGGCGGTGAACAGGAAGGCAGAGAGACTCGTTCGCATGACAACGCTCCTGAAAGAAAGGAAGGCGCCACCGTACCAAGGCGACCGGCGAAAAGACAGCCGCCCCGGGGGCTGCCTGTGACCGCCGGCCGACCCGGGTTTCCGGCACAGCCAAGCCCTGTGCAGCATCCATGCACGCTGTCTATGCAAGCCGCCCATGCACGCTGTCTATGCAAGCCGGCCGTCCAGGCACGCCGTCCAGGCACGCCGCTGCCCGGCGAGCCGCGTCGAAGTCACCGAGCACGTTGACCCGTCGGCCTGGCCCGACGCACAATCGGCGTGGGGGCGCAGCGTAGGCGACGTGCTTGCGGGGGTCGGAAGTCGCCCCAGGATCTTCGGATGCTGTGAAGTCTTTGCGACGGCGGGGGCCCCGGAAGGGCCCCATCTGGAACGATTGTCTCGTCGATCTCGTCATCACCGCGGGCAGGCAAGCAGCCGCCCGCCAGTAGAAAAAAAGGGGCACGAAATGAAGCGACTGCGAGGTCTTGGTCTTTCGGTTTGGCTGTGTGCGGCGACCGCTGTTCCGGCGCTTTTGCCAAATGTGGCGCAGGCCCAGATGGATGAACCTGTCGATCCACGCGCCGAAAAGCTGCTCAACGACTTTTTGACGGCGCTGGCCAGCAACAAGGAAGACATGAACGCCGCGATCAAGGCGGCCCTGCCCCACCTGCACAAGAGCCTGCTGGGCCCCGGCGGCAGCGACGTATCGCAGGACCTGCGCAACTTCAGCTTCAAGAAGGCCTGGCAGAACGCGCAGTTCTACGCGCAGCCGGTGAAGATCACGCGCGTCCGCAAGACCGGAACGACGGCCATCGGCTTCCGCGAGACCGCCGAAAAGGGCAAGGTCGTCGACTATTTCGTCGCCAAGAAGGAAGGCATAAACGGCATGCCGGCGCCCGTGAAGATCTTCTTCCCCGAAGACGGCAGCGCCCCCAAAGTGTCGTACGTCGGCAGCCTGTAGCGGCGCGTTTTCCCAGCGCTGTTCGCAGTGCGGCAGCGCGAACCCGGCAAGGCGGCGGGCTACTTGGGCGGCTCAATCCGCAACAGGCCCCGCTTGCGTCCGCCGTCGCGATCCACGGTGTCCATCGCTTGATACAGGCGCTCGGCAGGCACCAGCCAGGGCTTGAATTCTTCGTTCACGTCCAAGACCAGCACCAAGTCGGCGGCTTCCACGTACGCCCCCAGCGGCGAGTGATGACCGCCCCCGCCCCCGAACAGCGGACCGCGATGAAAGTTGATGGTGTAGCGCAGTCCGGGATCGTTGATCTGGCGCAGGTGCTGACGAAACTCCGCCAGGCTTCGATCGCGCAGGACCGTCACCGACCGACCGGTGCGCTGCCGCATTAGGTCAGCCAAGCGATCAAGCGGCATGCCCAAGGCGGCGTTCCACGCGTGAAACGACGTGCCGGCAAAGACGCTGTCTCCGTCGATGCGCGTGTCGCCCAGGCTGCGCAGGACATTGATGACGGTGGCCGGCCCGCAGAACGACCGATTGCGCTGGTACACCAAGCCCGTGCCCTGCAGATACGCGGCGGCCACCGGTAGCTGACGAGCCTGCGCAAGCAGCGTCGGATCTTGATAGCTGCCGCTGGTGCGAATCGACACCACGTCATCGCGCGAACGACAGCCGGTCGGCGACAGCGCCAGCAGCGAACAAAGGACCAGGCCGATGGACGCAAGGCGCAGCCCAAGGCACAGCCCAGGGCGAAACGCTCGACGAACAGCCAGCATGCTGCGATCCAAACAGAGCGCGCAGGCGCTGTCACGCAGGACCGAAACCAGGGCGGCCTGCGCCGCGCTTGCCAGCCGCAGATTGAGCAACTTTGTGCACAGCGGGCCGACAACTTCCCGCCATGCGCAAAAAATCGTTATCCTCGTTTCGTGATCGATCTTCCGTCGCTGTCTTTCCTTCATCGTGGCGCTGTCGACCGAAGGCTGCGTCTTGTGCTTTCGGCCTTGCTGCTTGGCTTGTCGCTGGCATCGTGTGCCAAGCCGGCCGAGCACCGCGTGTCGCGATCGCGCCCCAGCGAGAGCGAGCTTCAGTCGGGCCCCCCGCCCAGTCGATCCGCATCGCGACCGCCCAGCCGGACCGGCACCGCGCCGCCGCCAGTCAACCAAATCGGGGGCCAGACCGCGGGCCAGACTGCGGGCCAGACTGCGGGCCAGACCGCAGGCAAGACCCCAGGCAAAGCGAGCAGCCGCCCGGTCGCCAGCGGCGACACCCTGGCGATTACCTTCTTCGACATCGGACAGGGCGATGCCGCGCTGGTGGTGACGCCGGCTGGCAAGCGCATCCTGATCGATGGCGGTCCACCCGAAGGAGCCAGTGCTCTTGTGGCTGCCCTTTCCGAGCGCCAGATCGACCGGCTGGATCTGGTGCTGCTAAGCCACCCGCACCTCGATCACTTGGCGGGCCTGCGTCGCGTGGCCGAACAGATTCCGATCTCGACGTACATGGACAGCGGCTACGAGAGCACCTCGCCACCGTATCAGGCCCTGCTGAAGACCTTGGCCGAGCGCAGCGTGCCCGTGAAGCAAGCCAA
Organism: Polyangia bacterium; assembly: GCA_041908565.1. GTDB lineage: Bacteria > Myxococcota_A > Polyangia > Palsa-1104 > JAEUJZ01 > JAEUJZ01. The sequence continues at coordinate 3,611 of JAYRFD010001278.1, forward strand.
GCGCGGCCGGACGATCGATGCCGGCGGCGGGGCCGAGCTCCTGCTTTTGGCTCCGCCCGAGCCGTTTCTGGATCGCTCGCGATCCGAAGTCAACGCCAACTCGGTGGTGGTGCGCCTGACCTGGCGCGGACGATCGGTGCTGTTTACCGGCGATGCCGAGCCCGAGACCGAGCGCTGGCTGCTTTCGCAGTACGGCCCAGCAGCCAGTCCCCCGCCACCCAACGGAGCGGGCGGCGCGTGGCTAGCGGCCGACGTCCTGAAGGTCGCGCACCATGGCGGCAAGTATTCGTCGACGGCCACCTTCTTGGCCGCCGTGCATCCGCAGCTAGCCGTGATCTCGTGCGCGGCGGTCAACGACTATGGCCATCCGACGGCAGAAGCCTTGGGACGACTGGAAAAGGTCGGCGCCCGCATCCTGCGCACCGATCAGCTTGGCCACATCACGCTGAGCAGCCGCGGAGGGCAGGACTGGGTGGTCGAAAACCAGCCCGCCACGCCCGAAAACCCGCATGCTGCGCCCAACCCTCGATCGGGCAAAGCCGCAAAGGACGAACTGTGATGTCACACACCCCCAACCCCGAAGCCACCGGCCCCGAATCGCCGGCGGCTGCCGCAGACCCAGCCGGCCGCGCCGCCGAGGCCAGCACCCCCCCCCCCCCCGCCCCCCCCCCCCCCCCCCACGGCCCCCCCGCCCCC
>JAYRFD010001279.1:0-4109 GCA_041908565.1 Polyangia bacterium
AAGCAGTGCAGGAAGCAGTCGGCGACATCGCGGATGTGGATGTAGTTGCGCTTGAAGTGCTTTTCAAAGATGACGATGAAGCCGTCGGTGACCGCCGCGTGGACGAAGTGGTTCACCAGCAGATCCAAGCGCGGTCGCGGCGACATGCCGAACACGGTGGCCAAGCGGAGCGTAATGGCGTTGGGGCTGGCCAAAAGCTCGGCTTCCGCGGCGACCTTGGTGCGACCGTACAGCGAGATCGGCTCAAGCGGCGTCTGTTCGGTGCAGAAGCTATCGCCCGACTTGGTGCCATATCCACTGTTGGTCGTTGGGAACACGACAAGCTGCTGCTTGCTGCGCAGGCGATTCAGAAGCGCGATGGCGTCCTGGTTGACGGTCTGCGCCATCCACGGGTCGCGCTGACAGGCCGGCGCACCCACCACGCAGGCCAGCGGAATAATGGCATCCACCGTCGGCAAAAGGCGCGCAAGCAGCGATTCATCCCGCGCATCACCGCGCACAAAGTCATAGCGATCGTTTGCACACAGGTGAAACGGTCCCGACTGACCCAAAGACAGGTTGTCAAGACACGTGACGCGGTGTCCGGCGGAAAGCAGGTGCTCGCTTAGCACCGATCCCAGATAGCCCGCACCGCCGGTGACAAGGACTCGCATTAGGCGTACCTCCGCTGCAGGGTGCGGCCCGTCATATCGCGCAGGCCCTGCACGGTTTCAGCCCCGAAGCGCTGGCCCATGAAGGAAAGCACGCGGGGATTGGTGAAGTAGCGGTGGAAGGCTTGGTCGCGGAAGCGCAGCACCTCTTGCGCGGTCAAGTGCCGAGTCGGCAGCGGCAAGGTGTCGATCGAGTGCTGCGAGTAGCCGCTCCAGCTTTCGGGCAGGGCCCAGCCATTTTCGATCGCCTGCTGGTACAGCGGCGATCCGGGATAGGCCATGGTGCTGTAGAAGTTGACGAAGTCGCACTCTAGGTCGAAGGCCATGTCCAGCGTGGCGGCCATGGTGGCGGCGTCGTCTTCCGGCAGACCGAAGATGAAGTTGCCGATGACGCGGATGTCGGCGGCGCGCAGCGCGTCGATGGTGCGGCGGATGTCGTCCTGGTTGAAGCCCTTGTGCACGTCGTCGCGGACGCGCGCATCGGCGGCTTCGATGCCCAAGGCCAGCCAGCGCACGCCGGCCCGCCGCAAGCGGTCGATCATGTTGGGCCGCACGGTGTCGACGCGGGCATAGGCCCAGATGTTCAGGTCGTAGCCGCGTTCGATGATGGCGTCGCAGATGCCCAGCACGTGCGAAGGATGCAGCACGAACATCTCGTCCGCGATCTTCAGGTTGCGAACGCCGTAGGTTTCGACCAAGGTGCCGATCTGATTGATAACAGCGCCGGGGCTCCAGCGACGGTAACTGTTGCTGTCTTTCTTTTTGCCCAGGCTGGCTTCGCCACTTTTGAACGGGGCTTGGATGCAGCAAAAGCTGCACTGATACTGGCAGCCCAGCGTCGTGTAGATCGACCCGTACGGCTTGCGTGGCAGGTCGCCAAAGCAGTGCCAGTTGTGGGCCCGGTACTTGTGCATCGGCAGCAGATCCCAGGCCACCGCGGGCATCTCGCCATCCAGGTCTTCGACCAGCGGAGCCGGCGGGCTGTGCCGGATCATTCCGCGGTCACGATAGTACAGGCCGCGGACCTTGCCGAAGTCGGGATTGGCGACGGACAGCGCCGCCAAAAGCTCGACCATGGTCACCGGGCCTTCGCCGCTGCAGACATAGTCGGCCAACTCTTCACGCAGCGTGCGTTCCGGCAAGGCCGCGACGTGTCCGCCCAGCAGCAGCACCTTGCGATCGGGCTCTAGCTGACGGATGGCGGTGGCGACCGCGCTGGCTCCGGGCATGCTCTGCGTCGAAGCCGAGGGCTGATGGCCGTACACAACGATGGCCACCAGCCGCGGGTTCAGATCGCGCACGCGACTGGCGATGGCGTCGGCGGAAAGCTCATCGGCATCGCCATCCAGAAGCGCCACGGAATACCCCTTGCGGCGCGCATAGGTGGCCAAAAGACCCGCCCATACCGGAGGCTCGACGGCCGCCAGCGTGTCGGCCAGGCTCTGGTAGACCTGCTTGCGGCTGTTGGGGTGCACCAGCACCAGATCGAGCGGCATGGGCGCTACTCCCGAACAGCAAGGACGGTGTCGCAGACGAAGTCGACGTCGGAAAGCGACATCCCGGGATGGTTTGGCATCTGGAAGCCGGTCTGGTGGATGCGGTCGGCCATGGGGAAGGTCGCTGCCCCATAGCGGTCGGCCCAGAAGGGCTGCCGCGACATGTTGCCGCCGCCGATCGGACGCGTCTCGATGTGGCGGTCGCGCATGGCCTGGCCGATGCGGTCGCGGTGGGCCGGCGAAGACGCCAAAGCACAGAACGAGATGCTGGACACCAGGCCGCGCGGACAGCTTTGAATCGTGAAGCCGGGCTGACCGCGGAAGCGCGCTTGATAGTGGCTGTGGTTTTCGGCGCGACGGGCGACCACGTGATCGGCCTTCTTCATCTGCGAAAGACCAATGCGCGCGTTCAGGTCGCTGGACCGCACGTTGAAGCCCGGCAGATAAAACGTAAACGGCTTGTTGAACGGACGAGCGCCAACCTCGCGGGCTTTTTCATCGCCGCGCTCGGGGGGAAGATCCTTGGCCCAGCCGTGGCTGCGAAGCTGCAGCAGGATTTCCTGCGTCTGCGGATCGTCGGTGGTGACCATGCCGCCCTCGATCGTCGACAGGTGGTGGCCATAGAAGAACGAAAACGAGCTCAAGTGCCCGAAGTTGCCGACGTAGACCCCGTCCCAGCGCGATCCCGTCGCGGCGCAGGCATCTTCCAGCAGCACAAAGCCGTGCTTTTTCTGCAGCGCCATCAGCCGTTCCATGTCGTTGGGCGTGCCCAGCACGTGGACCGCGATGACGGCGCCCGGCTTGTGCTTTTCACACAAGGCGTCCAGCTGATCCAAGTCCAGGCCGAAGGTCTGCGGATCGGCGTCGCACATGATCGGCTCGAAGCCCAGCTGAATGGCCGGCGCGACGGTGGTGGCCCAGCTAACGGCGGGCACGATGACCTTGCGGTTGGCCAGATCACCGCGGCACAGAAGCGCGGCGTACATCAGCAAGTTGGCCGACGATCCAGAGTTCACAAACAGTGCGTGCTTGCGTCCCAGCCAAGCGGCCCAGGCGGCTTCGAACTCGCGCACCAGCGGGCCCTGCGTCAGCCAGGGATCGGTCTGCAGCCAGCTCTGCAAGTCGGCAAGGTCAGCGTGATCGATCGTGCGTTCGGCCAGCAGGATGGGCTTCATTAGAACGGTCCTTTAAACTCAACGACTTCGGGGGATTCCTCGTGGCGCGGTGTCCACGGCGTGGCGTCCCCGCGCACCAGGGAATAAGCAGCCTGCGCGATGCTCGCGGGGCTGGGATAGTAAAGGTTCTCTAGGTTCTTGGCCGTCGGACACGGGCTTGGGGCATAGCCCAAGCGGCGGAACGGCACGCCTTGGCCCAAGCGTTCCATGACGGCGGTGACGATCTCGGCCGTGGCGCCGCAGCCGGTCCAGGCCGTATCAACGACCATCAGGCGGCCGGTCTTGCGCACCGACGCAGCGATGGTGTCGACATCCAGCGGCAAAAGCGACACCGGATCGATCACCTCGGCATCGATGCCGACTTCGGCCAGAAGCGTGCGAGCGCGCATCGCTTCGACCGCCATGTAGCTGATGCCAACAATCGTCACGTCCCGCCCCGGCGCCAGCACGCGGGCATGGCCAAACGGCAGCGAGTAAAGCTCTTGCGGGACGGCGCCGCGCTGGAAGTGCAGCATGCGGTGTTCGATGAACATCACCGGGTTGTCATCGCGAATCGCCTGCACCAAGCAGCCCTTGGCGTCATACGGCGTCGACGGCGCAACAACCTTCAGACCCGGGATGTGCATGAACAGCGCGTGCAAGCCCTGAGAATGCTGCGCGCCTTGCCCCCAGCTACGGCCAATGATCGACCGCACGACCAGCGGCACCGACACCGTGCCGCCGTACATGTAGCGCGCCTTGGCCGCGATGTTCAGAAGCTGGTTCATGCACAGAAGCACGAAGTCCAT
>JAYRFD010001280.1:0-2669 GCA_041908565.1 Polyangia bacterium
GCCGCTGATCGTGGAAAACGGAAAGCAGGTCCTGGATGTCTGCGCGCAGCAAGCTGTCGATGTCATCTTGATGGACGTCCACATGCCCGAGCTAGATGGCCATCAAGCGACGCAGCAGCTACGTCACAGGCTGGGCTCGCCAGATCGACCGTGGATCGTCGCGCTGACCGCGGGGACGGCGCCCGATGATGTCGCGGCAGCGCGCGCGGCCGGCATGAACGACTTTCTGACCAAGCCCCTGACGCTGGAGGCGCTGGTCGCTGGACTCGATCGCGCCACCCAGGCCTTGCGAGGCCCCACCCGGTAGACACGTCGATCGGTCAGCGCTGCCGTGGGCCGGCCGAGTCGCGCAGCCTTCCAGTTAGGGCAGCAGGATGCGCACGCCGCGCGCGGGGACGCTGACTTCGGGACCCATCACGCTGTCACCCAGCAGCGCATCGTTGAAGCGATTGCTGGGCAAGCCACCCACGTTCTTGGCTGAATCGCTGCGGTTGATCAGCACGTAAACGATGTCCGTGCCGTCCACCATCTTGTACGCCCAGGTGTCGTCGGCAACCGACACCGTCGTGCGCGTGCCGCGCCGCAGCGAGGCATGAGCCTTGCGGATCGCCGCCAGCTTCTTGTGGCGATCCAAAAGAAGCTGCTGGCCGGCGTTATAGCCCGCGGTGTTCCAGTCCATCATGCGACGGTTGTCGGGATCGCCGGCGCCTGGCAGGCCGATCTCATCGCCGTAGTAAATCAAGGGCACGCCGCGGTTGGTAAACAGGATGGCCATGGCCAGCGCCATGCGCTCATAGGCCGACGTTTCGGCGACCACGCCGGGGCGACCGGCGCCGAAGTTGCGGTCCTTGCCACCGTCCCAGATGTTGCCCCACAGCGGCATGTTCTGCGCGAAGTGGATGCTGCGCGGCACGTCGTGGTTGCCGATGAAGGTCGACATCAAGCCGCTGCCATAGAACGTCGCGTTGCTGTCCATGAAGTTGCGCAGGTCCTGCAGCTTGCCCTGGCGCAGCAGGATCTTGCCGTCTAGTTCGGCGCGCAGCGGAAAGTCGAACTGCCCGTCGAGCTTGGTGCACGGATCGACGAAGGGACGGATGGCATCGCGGCTGCCGGAATAGGTCTCGCCGACCAGATAGACGTGCTCTTTGGTTTTGCTCTCGACATCCTTGATGATGCGAGCCCGCAGATCGGTCAGCCAGGACATCTCGATGTGCTTGACCGCATCCAAGCGCAGGCCGTCGATGCCGTAGTCATTCAGCCACTTGACGACGTTGTCGATCGACCAAGCGCGAGCCGCCGCGTTGTTGAAGTTGAAGTCGGGCAGGTAGTCGCGGAACCAGCACACCTTGGCCTTGTCCGGATCGTCCCAGCCACACTCGGGAGCGCCGCAGATGCACTGCTTGCCGCCGCCCAGATCCAGCGGATTGAACCAGCCATCGCCGCGATGCGCGGCATACACGGGCGCGTCCTTGTGCACGTGGTTCATGGCGTAGTCGATCAGGATCTTGATGCCGGCCTTGTGCGCTTCGTCGACCAGCGTCTTTAGTTCGGCCATGGTGCCGAAGCGGCGCTCGGTCTTTTCGACATCGCGCGGCCAATAGCCGTGATACGCGGTGTACAGGCGGCCGTCATCACCCAGCCCCGTGCCGTCGGTGTTGTCCATGGGCACGGTCAGCCACAGCGCGTTGACACCCAGCCCGGTGAAGTAGCCGTCTTTGATCTTCTGCGTGACGCCGGCCCAGTCGCCGCCCAGCCAGTTGGTCGATGGGTCCAGGCCGCCGGCCGATGACGGCATGTTGTTCGCCGGGTTGCCGTCGCGGAAGCGGTCGACGAAGACGAAGTACATAACGGCATCGCGCCAGTCAAAGCTGCCGGTCGACGGCTTTTCGCAGGTCGGGGTTGGCGTGCCGCAGGTCCACTTGGTGCATGTGCCGCCCATGCCCACCGAATTCATGCCGCCGAAGCCATCGGGCTCGCTCTGCGGGTTTTGCGGGTCGGCGATCCAGCTTTCTTTGCCGGCGGAATCGACGATGCGGATCTTGTAAAGGAAGCGCCCTTGCCAGGGAAGCTCGACGGTGGCGCGCCAGGCGCTGCCATCCCAGGTGAAGGGGTCGCCCATCATCCAGGCGCCGGCGCGATAGTCCCCGCGTAGCTCGACGCTGCGTTCGTCGCCCTTGCTGGGCACGGTCATCGTGCCGGTGTAGACGAACTCTTTGGGGCAGCGACGCAGCGATTCGTCACAGACAGGCGGCGGATCGGGGTCCTTGACCATGCCGCCAGATCCCGATCCATAGCCGGTGCCCCCGGGACGAGGACCGGGATCGAAGGGATCATCGGGGGTGCCGGTCTGTGGCGAATAGCTGCCGCAGCCGGTGCCCAGGATGCAAAGTCCAAGCAGAGCCACACCCAGCGCCTGCCGGGTCAACGACCGCCAATCAAGCGGATTCAGCGACGAGGGGACAGCAACTTGCGCACGCATGGTGCCTCCGTTCAGACGAGAGCCGGCACTCTATCGCGGGCGCGACCCAATGCAAACGCCGGAATTCCAGGCGCCGCCGGTCTTTTGGCGGCGGACCCGAACGCGCCAGATTCGCCAGTCAGGGGAAGACCCGAGCGCGCAGCCAGGGCCGCCAATTTTGTATCGATATAAAAAGAAATAAATCAATCTA
>JAYRFD010001281.1:0-8320 GCA_041908565.1 Polyangia bacterium
CCAAGCGTGGCTGATGGGAAGCGGGGCGTCGCTGGCGGGAAGCCAAGCTTCGCTCGCGGTGAGCCGAGCGTCGCTGGCGGTGAGCCGGCGTTTGGGGTCGCTGAAGCCGAAAGTTGTGGGTCGGACCCGCAGCGCTTTGGGTCAGACCCCGACGTTTGTATGAACGACCCAGGACGTTGTGGGTCGGACCCGCAATTTCGGGGGCTGCCGGCACGAAGTGGCGTGGGTTCGACCCAGACGCTCGGCTGCACAGCAGCGAACCTCGCCTGGCCAGAAGAAGAGTCCCGCTGGCCAGCAAAGAAGCTCGGCTGCACGCGAGCAAAGCGCGGCTTCGCAGGAGCGACGCATCGCTGCGCACAAGCCATGTGTCGCTGCGCATCAGCAAGGCATGGCTTCATAGAAGCAAAGCCTGGCTGCGCACCGGCCACGCGTCTCTGGGTACAAGCGGACGTTGGCTGGTGGCGCGCGACGTCTGGCGGGGCGGCGGACTCGCGCTGCGATCGCGCGCAGATCCAATTGCAGGAATAAAGGAAGGAAGGACCCCTGCGGGTGGCTGGGGATGTTCTGCTGGCCTACAGGCCGCGCTGGGCGGTGGCGCGGGCGACGCGGTCGATGGCGACGACGAAGGCGGCGGTGCGCAGGTCGATGTGGTGCTTGGCTGCGGTCTGGTTCAGGTGGCGGAAGGCGTTGCGCATGACGCGCTCAAGCTCGACGCGCACCTTGTTTTCGTCCCAGGCGAACTGCTGCAGGTTCTGCACCCATTCGAAGTAGCTAACGGTGACGCCGCCGGCGTTGGCGAAGATGTCGGGCAGGACGGTGATGCTGCGGTGGCGCAGGATCTCATCGGCTTCGGGCGTCGTCGGGCCGTTGGCCCCTTCGGCGATAATGCGGCACTGCAGCTTGTCGGCGTTGTCTTTGGTGATGACGCCGCCCATGGCGGCCGGGATCAGCACATCGCAGGGCTTCAGCAGGATCTCGCTGTTGGGAATCGTGGGCGCCCCGCTCCAGCCGGCGAGCACGCGCTTTTCTTTGACGTGGGCCAAGGCGCTGGGGATGTCCAGGCCGCTGGTGTCATAGAACGACGCGGTGTGATCGCCGATGCCGATGACGCGGCCGCCGCGCTCGTGCAGGATGCGCGCGGTGTGGCTGCCGACGTTGCCAAAGCCCTGCACGACGTAGGTCGCATCGGAAAGCTGCTGGGCCTGCGTGCGCAGCAGTTCTTCCAGCGCGATCACGACGCCGCGCCCGGTGGCTTCGTCGCGGCCCACCGAGCCAAACAGATCGACGGGCTTGCCGGTGACGACGCCGGGGTGGAAGCCATGGAACTTCGAATACTCGTCCATGATCCACGCCATGACCTGCGCGTTGGTGTTCACATCGGGCGCCGGAATGTCCACCGAATCGCCGATCAGATCGTGAATGCCGGCGACGAACTTGCGCGTCAGGCGCTCTAGTTCGAACACCGAAAGCTGGTTGGGATCGACGCTGATGCCGCCCTTGGCGCCGCCGAAGGGAATGCCGACGACCGCGGTCTTCCACGTCATCAGCGAAGCCAGCGCGCGCACTTCGTCGATGTCGACGTCCGGGTGATAGCGCAAGCCGCCCTTGAACGGCCCGCGCGAGTTGTCGTGCTGCACGCGATAGCCGGTGAACGTGCGAATGCTGCCGTTGTCCATGCGGATCGTGCACTCCACCCGCAGCTCGCGATACGGAGTCACAAGCTGCTCCACCACCTCGCGCGGGAGGTTCAGCACCGCCGCCGCACGCTCAAAGTATCGGTTCACATCAGCAAACGCATTCGACATATAGTCCTCCGTGGCACGCGCAGGGTCTGCGCAACTTAGGACGACATTTTACTCGCATTGCCTGCCGTCTTGGCCGGCAGACAAAGGCAACACGGTACGGTGTCCAGCGTCGCGCAGCTTCCCCCACATCCTCCTTCCCGGTCGGCGGACCAGACAGCACGCGGTCGGCTGCTGCTTTCGGTCTTGGTGGTCGGTTACGCAGCGACGTATGGGGTGCTGTGCTGGCGACGCTTCGCGACATTCCATGCGCAGATCGACTTCAGCTACTACCTGCGCTTGATCTGGGGCCTGGCGCATGGCCACGCCGATCTGCCGCTGGTGCAGGCCAAGAACGTCCTGGGCCTGCATGCCGAGCCAGTTGTGCTGCCGCTTGCGCTGCTGGCTCGTCTGGGTGTGCCGCTGCCGCCGCTGCTTCTGGGTGTGCAGGCCCTGGCGGTTGCGCTGCTTGCGTGGCCGGCCTACAGACTGGGCCAGCGTCATGTTTCACCGTGGCTGAAGGCCCCGCTGCCAAGCGATAGCGGCGGCATCATCGCGGCGCTGTTGGCGCTGCTGTATCCGACGGTCACGGTGGCGACGCTGCATGACTTCCATCCGGTGACGATGGCGCTGGCACCGCTTCTGGCGGTGGTCGATGCGCTGGATGAACGAGCGCTCGGGCGAGCGCTGTGGCTGGCCGTGCTGTCGCTATTCTGCCGCGAAGACATCGCGCTTCAGCTGGCCTGCTTGTTCACCGGCTTGGCCCTGCTGCCGACGCGGCGATCGGGACTTTCGCTTCGGCAGCGGCTGATGTTGCTGTCGGTCTCTGTCGCGCTGCTTGCCTACTGCATGCTGTACCTGCTGTGGATTCAGCCGCGATATGTGCCCAAGCTCGGCTCGTATCAGCTGCACTTCCAGCGCATCGCGCAGGCGCTGGGTACACCGATCGCATCCAGTCGCGATCTGGTCTTGGCGGCGCTGCGTCACCCGCTGCGAACGCTGTGGTTCTTCGCCGATCGCGAACGCCTGCTGTATCCGCTGATCGTCGTCTGGCCCGTCGCCGGTCTGGCCCTGGTAGCGCCGCTTTCGCTTCTGGGCGCCCTGCCGATTGTCGCCATCAACTTCCTTTCGGGCTTCCCCAACGTCCTGCGACTGGAATCGCACTACACGACGGCGATCGTGCCCTTTGTCCTTGCCGCCGCGATCGTCGGTCTGGGGCGCGCTCTGCAGGCGCTGCAGCCCACCCCGAATCCAACACGGCGGCAGCACGCGCTTCTGGTGATTGTCTTTTTGGCCGCCACCAGTGCGCACGTGTGGCACGGCGGATCTCCGCTGGCGCTGCGCAGCGCTCGCTTCCGAGCTGCGCTGTTTTTCGACGGAGAAAACGCCAGCCAGCTGCGATCGCAGATCGCTGCTGTGCCCGCTGCGGCAAGCGTGGCCGCGCGCCCGGGACCGCTTGCCCACGTGGTCCAGCGGCCGCGCGCCATCAGCCCGCCCGAGTACGACGATGGGCAGCCAGTCGACGTCGTAATAATGGGAGAATAAATCCGCGTTTTGCCGCAATCACCGACGGGAACGAAGGTTTGACATTCATAGATGACTCCGCCAACATGGGGAGCTGATGCCTCACTTTCCGTACCGAGCTGGGAACTATGTCCTCTTTGCCGAGCTGGGGACGGGCACCCTCGGAACCACGTTTATCGGACGCGAGGCATCACAGGCCAAGGGCAACTTCAAGCCGCTGGCGATCCGAGTCCTTGACGCGAACCTGTCGCAGCGCCCGGATGTGGTGCGCATCTTCTTGGACGATCAGCGCGCGGCGGCCCTGCTGCAGCACCCGCGCATCGCCGGCGTGCATGAAGTGGGCGCGCTGTCCGATGGCAGCTACTTCGTCGCCAGCGAGTACGTGCACGGCATCGCGCTGCGCGAAGTGATGCGCAATCCGCAGATCCAGCTGACGCAGGGCCAAGCGGCGCAGATCGCCATGCAGATGTGCGACGCGCTGCACTACGCGCACGAGCGCGTCGATCTAAGCGGCAAGCCGCTTGAGATCGTGCACGGCCAGATCTCGTGCGATTCGGTGCTGGTCGGCTTCGACGGCAACGTCCGGATTATCGAGTTCGGCTGTCTGCGCACGCGCAACGCCAGCGTCGCCAATGTCTCGGTCCCGGCCCGCTTGCAGCGTCGCACGGTGTACATGGCGCCAGAGCTTCGCGCCCAGCTGCAGAGTGCGTCTTCGTCCGCCTTGGATCGCCGAACCGATGTCTACAGCGTCGGGGCCCTGCTGTGGGAAATGCTGACCGGCGAGAGCCTGTCGCTGGACGAAAACGACGAGCCACCGCCGCCGCCCTCGAGCAAGCGCGAGACCCCGCCCGAGCTAGACGCCATCGTGCAGAAGGCGCTGGCCAAGAACAAAGAAGATCGCTTCCCGACGGCCTTGGCCCTGCGCCTGGCCTTGTCGCAGCTGACCTCGAAGCTGTTTGGTGAAGCCTCGGTCACGACGATCTTGGCGCGCAACATGACCATCGGCTTCCGCCAGCGCATGGTCGCCTTCCAAGAACAGGTCGATGTCTGGAAGAAGTTCGAAACCGACACGCTGCCGGTGGAATCGATGCCGGCCCCCGTGGTCGCTCCCGTCTGGAAGTCCAGCGGCGGCCCGGCGGGTGGCGGATCGGCCTTCCAAAGTCAGCGCATCGGGGTCGGTCCGGGCGGCAGTCAGCGACTGAATGTTGGCTCGGTCAAGATGCAGGTGGGCACGACGAACAGCAGCGTGAACGACACCGGCAGTCGCCGGGCCGAAGCGGATGCCGACGTGCCGATCTTCAAAAAGCCACTGTTTCTGGCCTTGCTGGGCCTGGGCGTGCTGACGGTGGTGGTGGCCTTGGTGCTGGTCTTGCTGCGGGGCAGCGGATCGCCCTGGGCCATCTACGTCGACTCACAGCCGCGCGGAGCCGAGATCAAGATCGACGGCAAATGGTCGGCAACACGCCCAAGCGGATCGCCAACTCGACGGCGCCGGCATCGCAGCGGGTCGAGGTTTCCAAGAAGGGCTTCCGCAGCGAAGTGCGCGATGTCTTGCCGCAACCGGGCGAGACCGTGCACATCGAAGTCGAGCTAAAGCCCGACGAGATTCCGCCGCAGTAGGGCGTCGCGCGGCGGCACGAACCGCACTGCCGCGCTCTGGCGATGGGCGCAGCGGGTTGCGCGCCACTGGGCTGGGTCTCCCGACCTTCTTTTGCGGGGCCTCTGCCGCAGGGCGGACCGACATTGGGCGCCTGATTCTGGGACCGCTTCCGCCGTCGCGCGACACCGACCACAGGGCGATCCACACAGCGCTGCCGACGGACCCAAGCACGCCGACGCGGCACGCAGCGGGATGCAGAAGGTGCAGTGAAGCGCACGAAAATCGCGGCCCTGCGCAGCCCCATTTGCCTTATTTGTTTGGCAAATTTTGTTTTGCCTATCACTACTTTAGCGATGTAAATTGGGAGCGTGCTCCCGTGTCTACCCTTCCGCTCCTGTCCCCCCCGGCGCTCTGGCCCTCGGCCCCACATCGCTAGGAGGCCCCTGATGGATTTGCGTCGCCTATTCTGTGGCTCGGCCGTCGCCCTGCTGTGTCTTTGGGCTGGGCTTTCCTCGACCGTGCAGGCCGCCCCCAGCTTGCGCTTTCAGACCGACCTGCGCGGCGATGTGCTGCTGATCGGCAACACAACCGGCTTTGACTGTCGCGCGGCCAGTCCCGATCCAACGTCTGGATCCGTCGACCGCGGTCGCTGCTTCGATCAGGTCAACCTGCCGTCGTTTGTCGACGACGCGTCGATCGACGTGTTCTTCCGCGCCGAAGACAACGGCGGGGTAAGCAGCGGCCCCAGCATCCAGCGCGACCAAGCCAGCAGCGCCGCCATGCTGCAGCTTCCCGACGGAGCAAGCGTCGCCTACGCCCGCCTGTACTGGTCATCGACCGAGACCATGATGACGCAGGTCGATTCGCAGGTCGTCTTCGATCGCCCAGGGATGACCGGATCGCAGAACACGCTTTTGGCCGCCGGCGCCGACTTTCAGCGCGCCTTCGAGTCGTACCAAGGCACCGCCGATGTGACGAACATCGTGCAAAAGCTGGGCTCGGGAACGTATCGCGTCACCGGCCTTTCCCGGACCAACGCCGTCGATCGCGACACCGACAACAACTACGTGGGCTGGGCCTTGATGGTCGTGTACAAGCGCGACAGCGAGCGCCTGCGCAGCGTCTCGATCTGGGACGGCCTGACCTTCGTCACCCTGGGCCTGCCCAGCAACTTCACGGTACGCGGCTTCGCGGTGCCGACGGAAGGCCCCAGCGATTCCAAGCTGGGCGTCATCGGCTACGAGTCCGATCACGACAAAAGCGGCGACAGCATCCAGTTCAAAGGGACGCGCCTTTCCGACGGAGAAGCCGGTTCAGACCTGAACTTCTTCAACGGCAGCAAGACGCGCCTGGGCCAGCCGCAGAGCCTGCAGGGCGATGCCCCGCGCATGAGCGGTCAGATGGCCAGCATGCAGGGAATCGACCTGGATGTCGTCGACATCACGTCGGCCCTGTCGGCCGGCGACACGTCGGCGAACGTCGATCTGTCGGCGGGCTCGGGCACTGGCTATGACTCGTTCTACCTGGGTGCGCTGGTCACGGCGATCACCAGCAAGAAGCCGATCCTGGACGCCACGCTGACGGTGCCGCAGGGCACATCGCCGCTGCCGGGCGACAGCGTCGAATACACGGTGACCGTGCGCAACGTCGGCGAAGACACCGCGACCAATGTGGTCATCGAACAGCACCTGCCTCCGTCGCTTAGCTACGTCGCCGATTCCGTGCGCATCGGCAGCGGCACCGGCTTCACCAACAAGACCGATGTCGCCGGCGATGACGAAGTGGACTTCGATCAAGCGACCGGCATCCTGCGCATCCGCGTCGGAACAGGCGCCAATTCTACGCAGGGCGGCACGATTTCGACGCAAGACGCGGCCCTGACCGTGAAGTTTGTCCTGCGGGTGGCGGATACGGCGTCGGGATCGGTCAAGAATCAGGTCAGCGTCAGCGCGACACCGCAGTCCTTCCCGATGGCCGGTGCATCGACCTATCTGTCGACCAACGCAGCGGGCGCGCCGCCCAGCCAACCGACGGTGGTCGTGGTGCGCGAGTGCAACACCAACTTCGACTGCACGACCAACGCGCCGGTCTGCGACATCAGCACGTCGCCGCATCGCTGCACCGATTCCTGCAGCAGCGACACAAGCTGCCAGAACGCCTCGGGCGGCAAAGACATCTGTGGTGAAGACATGCGCTGCGTGCAGTGCACTGCGACGAAAAAAGGTGCCTGCCAGGCCAATGGACAGGGCTCGGCCTGCTTGGCCAGCGGCCTGTGCGGCTGCATGAGCGACGCCGACTGCGGCGGCCGCACCTGCAACCTGGCCACCAACACCTGCCCCAACCCCAGCGTCGATCTGGCGGTGGTGCTGGGCGCCGACCCTGACCCGGCCGACGTCAGCGCGTCGCTGACCGCCAAGATCGCCGTCAACAACAAGGGCGCGGCGACGGCTCCAAGCGGCATCAAGATCACCTTCCAGGTGCCGATGGGCGGCTCCGTCGGTCCGGTGACGGCATCGGGCGGCTGGCGCTGTACGCCGTCGACAGACATCATTCGATGCGTCTACAACCGACCGATCTCAGTCGGAGCCACGACGCCAGACGTCAACGTCGCGGTGACGCCATCGCAGCCCAGCACGCCGTCGGGCAAGGCGCCCTCGCAGCTTGTCTTGCAGGCCAGTGTCACGTCGGATGTGTCAAGCGATCCGAACCCGGCGGACAACGAAGCGAAAAAGACGGTGCAGCTAGGTCGTTTCCGCGTCGCTGGGGGTGGCTTCGGCTGCCAGGTGGCGCACGGCAGCGGTGCCGCGGGCATGCTGGCCACGGCGGCTCTGCTGATTCTCTCTCTATTGGCGCGGCGGCGCCGGGGTTAAACGGAGGACTCACGTGCGTCGCGCGACACAGTTTTCGCTGCTGGGTGGGCTGGCCTTGGGCCTCGCGCTGGCCGAGCCCGCCCTGGCGCAGCCTCTTTCCGGATTTCAGCTGAACCGCTACGAGCCAACCGCCGCCGGTGAGTGGTCCTTTGCCGTGGACCATCCCTGGTATTCGGCGACGCGCCGCTTTGCGGTCGGCATGACCATGAACTACGCGCACCAGCCGCTGGTCCTGGGCTTGGTGACCGATTCTGGCTTTCAGCAGACGCAGGCCCTGATCTCGGACCTGCTGATCGGCCACATCGACGGTGCGGTGTCGTTCCTGGATCGCGTGCTGATCTCAGCCTCGCTGCCGGTCACTCTGATCGAGACGGGCTCGGGCGGACGCGGCGCGACGATCGGCGATCCGCGCATCGGCGCCTTGGCCCGCATCTGGGGCCAGCCGTTCAAGAGCATCGTGTCGATCAGCGCCGGTGCCAACCTGTGGATCCCGCTGCGCGCGGGCGGCGATCTGGTGTCCGCCACCGCCAGCGATCAGCAGGTTC
>JAYRFD010001282.1:0-13930 GCA_041908565.1 Polyangia bacterium
AGCTCGTTCAGCTGCGGACAGATCGGAATCGGCGCCTGGCAGCGGCCGCCGGTGCAGATCTCGTTGGCAGCGGCGTTGCATTCGCTGGTCATTGCGCAGCTCTTGCCCGTCGGGTAACGCAGGATGTCGGCGCAAGCGACAGGGTCGGTGGTGGTCGGCACATCGCCGCCGTCCAGGTAGCCGCCCAGAAGACCGCGCAGCCAGTGCTGCTGCGGGAACTGGAAGCTGGCGCTGGGATCGCCGGGGAACTTCGGGTACTGCGCCATGCTGCCGCTGACGGTCGGACACGACTCGTTGGCGACCGGCGTCTTCATCAGCACGGTGGCGACGCTCATCATCGGCCAGTCGCGGAAGGTCACGCGGCCGGCGCGGATGTCTTCGCGCGTCGGGATGCGGAAGTCCATGTTGTACGGCGCGTTTTCGGGGAAGGCCTTGGTCTCGCGACTCCAGCCGGCGCGTTCCAAAAGCGAGCGCTCGCTTTTGATATCGTTGCAGCCCATGCGCCCACGAACGGAGTCGCGCAGCGCCACCGGCACAACGACGTGCCAGGGACGATAGCTGCCGACGCTGGCGGGTTCACCAGCCGCCCCCACCTGCGCAGAAAAGTTGCCGTACGAGACAACTGGATACTGCCGATCGGTCAGGTAGTTGTGGATGCGCGCGTCGTACGTGTCGCGGCGAAACGGTTCGGCCTTGCCTACACAGCCTTAGCAGCCGGTGACCTCATACACCGACGGAGGAAGCGCCTTGGCCGGATCGGCCGCATTGCTTAGATCCAGCTGGCTGGCGGAAAGTCCGCCCATGTACCACCAGGTCTGGCCGTCGATGCCGCTGGGGCCGCCGCCGAAGCCTCGACGCGGAGCCAGGCACGGAAACAGACCGTTCGGCCAGCTGGACTTGGCGGGTCCACCAAACGCGGTGTCAAAGCTGCTGGAGTCGATGGTGCCCTGATACGGATCGGGCGGAATGAGATCGCTGCAGCCCAACAGCAGGACAGGAACGCAGGCGGTGGCAGAGCGGGAGAGCCAGCCAGACAGGCCCAGAGGAGCACGAAGCGTTGGCATGCGCCGCGTTTACCACGCTGACGGCCCCACGCTCAACGCCTTTTGGGCGCCCCGGCCCGCACGGACCGAGCACAGGGGTCGACGCAGGCATCGCCGCACCGGCAGGGACGTCTAGGAAACGGCGCCTTCATCCTGGCGCAGACGATGCAGATGGGCGGCGGCCGCATCGACAGACTCGAAGCTGGCGTGACGAATTTCATACCCCAGCAGGTGGCGAGCCGCCCCGATCAAGAGCTGATTGAAGGCGCGCTGGCCCAGATTCGCACTGACAAAGGCACAGAAAGCGCGCGGTCGCGTCTGCTTGATGTAGTCCAGCATCATGCGCCGAATCGTAGGCCCCGACGGTGCGGCGTCGCGCTGGTCGATCAACAGATAGCCCGGCCGCGTCGGCAGTCCCAGCCTGTCCAGAAGCCCCAGGAACTGCTGCGCCTGCTCCGGAAGAATGGGGCCATGTGGCTCCCAGCACAGCAGCCGATCCTCGAAGTAGTAGCGGTGCGGGCCCACCTGCTGCCAGTCCGGCATCTTGACTTTGACTATGCGCCCAGGGACCGCCGCAGTCCAGCCGTCCCCATCCTGTCGCATGTGCCCGCTGCGCAGTCGCTGCGCGATCCGGAAAGCCCCGTGTCGGTCGGGGTCCGTGGCGACCGGCTCAGCAGCCCGAGGGATCGTGATAAAGTGACCCATCTGTGCGGAGGGAGGGACCGCATGCTGATCACCGTCGTGGGCAAGTCGCTGAGTTTTCCCCGCATCTGTGCCTGCTGCGCCGGCCCGGCCGACATGACGCAGGACTTGGCGGGCTCACAGAAGATCGGCAACCGTCGGTACACCTCGACGTGGAAGATCCCGTACTGCAGCGCCTGTGCGGCCCACGTTAAGTACGTCTCGATGCGAACCTACGAGTACATCTTTCTGCTGCTGTCGATGGGCTTCTATCTGATCACGTTCTTCTTGTTGGTGCGGCCGTATCGACTGCGCATGGCCAAGAAGAACCTGCTTTTGCCAAGCTGCGGCGGCTGCGATCTGCCCGACTACAGCTATCGCGTCGCCGGAGACGGCACGCACCTGTTCGACTTCAAGAACCGCGACTTCGTCAAGGCCTTCGCGCAAGCCAACCAAGGCGCGCTGCGCGATCCCACTCCCGAGGTCAAGGCGCTGATCGCAAGCTAAGCTCGCGACGGACGCCCCCCGCGCCCAGGCTTTGCTAACAGACGTAGACCAGGCGTCCGCTGTCGGTCAGCTGACAGCTGGCGTAGGCCGGTCGATCGCTGCCCGGAACCAGGCCGCGACCCGGCAACAGGCGCAGGGCCCGCTGTCGCAGCGCCGGCTGCTGGGCCAGGCGCGCGTTGACCGCGGCTTCGAAGCGGCCAAAGAAGTTCTCTAGCACCACGTGCATGGTGCGCGTGCGCTGCTCGGAATCGGCAGAGTGCGCGGCGGCATCACGCTGTGCCGCGTGGGCGCGCAGAACGCGTCCCTGCGCTTCCAAGCCGGCTAGCTGACGCCCCGACAGACCGGCGCGCAGCAGCACCTGCGGCTGACTGACCGCGGCCGCCAAGAAACGCGCGATGCCCGCAGCCACCGCAATTCCGTCGGTGGGCCGAGTGTCTTCCTGACAGCCAAAGGCCAAGACCTGCGGACTTGCGCCTTCGCTGCGTTCCACGGCCGCGCGGTACGCCGCCAAAAGCAGCGCGCCCGTGCGCACCGCTTCTTCGTGCTGCACCGGCATCGGCACCGGGATCGACAGCGGAGGCTCAGACGGGCACTCCAGCTCTTGCGCGATGCGCAGCACGGCCCGACGGATCTCGGGACGCAGGCTGGCCTCTTCGCATAGCTCAGCGCGATCGTGGATGAAGGTCAGCACCGGGGCGACGGCGCGCAGGCAAGCGGATACCTCGTGCCGCGGCTGCATTCCCATGCCCAAAAGATCGCTGGCTCGCGTTAGCAATACCGAGACCGTCTCGCTGCATACCGGCCCCGCAAGGCCCGTCGAGGCAAGCGCCGTCGGGGCCAGTCGGACCGAGCCCAGCGCGGCGGCCAGCCGATCGACACCGACTGTTTTGCTGCTGCGCGCGACCGAGCGATCGCGATCTTTGGCTCCATCCCGGGCTGGTTCTGGTCTTCTGCTCATGGGTGACCTATGCCTATGTGGGTAATGTAGGTCTTACGCTGAGGGGTGATCGCCAGGCAGGCAAATTTTTGGCTGGCTGTTCGTGATCGCGCAGGCATAGTCTCTGCTCTCTTTGCCCCGGCCCGCGCCGCGCGGTTTCCGCCGTTTCTCGACGGATCACGCCCACTGCAGCGCCTGAATCCGGGCCCTCTTTGACGCGCCTGAGCAGCCATGAACGAAGACCCCCACGCCCCGCAGAATCCAAGCACGATGCAGGCCCTGCGAGCCTGGTTTGGGCGCGCGGCCCAGGTGATGAACGGCCGCGATCTGCTGGCGCTGACGCCGCCCGGCATCCTGGGCATCATGCTGCGCGGCGCGCTCGATCGCGTCACCGGCACCCCGCTGCCCGCCTGCGACGATCTGGATGCCTACGATCCAAAGCTGGTCGCAGTGTTCGCCGACATGGCGCGCGCGCTGGCCCGTCACTACTTCCGATTGCAGCTGCACGGCGTCGAAAACATCCCGCGCACCGGCGCCGCGCTTCTGGTCGGCAACCACAACGGCGGAGCGCTGCCGTTCGATTCGCTGTTCACGGCTTTGGCGGTCTACGACAGCCAGGGTCCGACCCGGTTCGTGCACGGCTTGGCGCATGACGCGCTGTTCATCGATCCGCGCATTCGTGGCTATGCCCAGCGGGTCGGTGCTGTGCGCGCCAGCCCCGACGTCGCTGAACGAGCCCTGAGGCGCGATCGACTGCTTTTGGTCTATCCCGGTTCGGACTGGGATGCCTGCCGGCCGTTTTCCCAGCGCGATCGCGTCATCCTGCACGGTCGACGCGGCTTTCTGCGCTTGGCGCTGCGCCTGGGCGTGCCGATCGTGCCCGTGGTATCGGTGGGCACGCACGAACAGCTAGTGATCCTGACGCGCGGCGACACGCTGGCCCGCGTCACCGGCATGCACCGCTTGCTGCGCACCGATACCTTGCCGATCTCTCTGTCGGTGCCCTGGGGACTGAGCCTGGCGTATCTGCCCTACGTGCCGCTGCCGGCCCAGACCTCGCTGTCGTTTGGCGCGCCGATTTCGTTTTCCGATGTGCGCCCCGATCGAGCCGACGATGAAGAAGTGCTGGGACGCTGCTACCGCGTCGTCGAGTCCACCATGCAGGCCATGCTCGACGATCTAAGCCGCGATCGCATCCCGTTTGTCGGCCCCCGCAAGCCCGGGTAAGACAGCCGAACGAAGCCGCCCGGACGAAGCCACGCAGCTATGGCTCGATCGGCACCTGTTCGAGCTTGTACCCGCGCGAGGTCATGCACAGGCTGGTCAGCTTCTTGACCTGCTCTTTGCGAGCATCCTGCTGTTCGCCGGTCACGATGGCGTTGACGGGTCCGGCCAGGACCTCGGCGCTGAATTCACAGACGGCATGGTCGTGCTTCACTTGGTCGGTCTTGATGCCGTCCTGTCGCCACTCAAGCGGCAGTGTGATGCAGCCGCACAGCGACAGCGACAGCCCCCAGGTGGCTGCCCACCGACGGAACAGAAGGCTCTGCGGCCCCCGCCGAACCTGCTGCGCCACCGAACGAACCCCCAGCCTTCGCAATGAATCAACGAATGCGCTCATCGCAGTCCCTCCTGTCGGAAGATGCCAAACACTACGAGGCCGCGCGGTCCTGATCTGACAAGCCGACAAGCCGGAGCTAGTCAGGGAGGGGCGTTTTGTGGATACTCGCCCCCAAAATGAAGGTCCTTCACGTTGCCTCGGAAGTGGCGCCCCTGTCGAAGACGGGTGGCCTTGGAGACGTTCTTGGCGCACTGCCGCGAGCCCTTGCGCAGACCGGCGATGCGACGAGCTACATCGTCTCTGCCCGCTATGGATCGCTGTCCCCCAACGAGTTCGGCATGGCCCGCCGCCTGCGCACTCTGTCGGTCCCCTTGGCCGGCGAAAGCCACGAGGTGACCGTCTACGAAGGACGCTTGCCCGGCCCGGGCGCCAACGTGCCGCTGTATCTGATCGACCACCCGCTGTTTGGCGATCGCCCCGGCATCTATGGCCCGCCCGATCAGCCGGGACAGGACTACGGTGACAACGCAAGGCGTTTCGCGCTGCTGTCGCGCGCGGCGCTGACCTTGGCTGCGGCGTTTGATCTGCGACCCGATGTCGTGCACGCCCACGACTGGCCGACCGGCATGGCCGTGTACTACGCGCGCACCGGCCAGCACGACATGGGGCGGCGCTTGGCGACGGTGTTCACCGTGCACAACCTGCTGTTCAAGGGCCTGTGCTCGCTGGGTGAAGCGGCCGCGCTGGGTGTCGCGGGCCACGATCTGGGGCCCGAAGGCTTGGAATTCTGGGGCCAGGCGGCCTACATCAAAGCGGGCCTGAAGTTCGCGCACCGCGTCACCACCGTCAGCCCGACCTATGCCAACGAGATCCGCACGCCCGAATACGGCTACGGCTTGGAAGGCGTGATGTCGGCGCTGGGCGATCGCCTGACCGGCATCCTAAACGGCGCCGATTACGAGCGCTGGAGCCCCTGGAGCGATCCCTACCTGCCCATGCGCTATGGCCATCCCGAGGGCACCGGTTCGTCGCTGGATGACGAGCGCTGGCAGTCGGCCCTGGCCGGCAAGGCCCGCTGCAAGGCCGAGCTTCAGCGCGAGCTTGGCCTGTCGCCGCGCCCGCGGACGCCGCTTTTGGCGACGATCTCGCGCCTGACCGAGCAGAAGGGCATCGACCTGATCTGCACGCTTTTGGAAAACGAACTTCTGGCCGGCAGCGACTTTCAGTGGGTGATCCTGGGTCGTGGTGAGCCGTGGCTGGAAGAGCGCCTGCGCGCCCTGACCACTCGCTTCCCCAGCCGCTTGGCCGTGCGCTTGGCCTTCGACGAAGCGCTGTCGCATCGCACCGAAGGCGGTGCCGACTTCTTCGTCATGCCGTCGCGCTTTGAGCCCTGCGGCCTGAATCAGCTGTACAGCATGCGCTATGGCACGCCGCCTGTCGTGCGCGCCACCGGCGGTCTTTCCGATACCGTGGTCGACTTCGATGCGCGATCGAAAAGCGGCACCGGCTTCTGTTTTTCCAGCTACGACGCACCGTCTCTTGCCCACACCATCCGACGCGCGCTGTCGGCGTATGCCGGCGACCCAGCCGTCTTCCAAGGTCTGGTCCGCCGGGCCATGCGCGCCGACTTTGGCTGGGCGCAGTCCGCCCGCGCCTATCTGCACGTCTATAAACAGGCCCTCTTGGACAGCCACGCGGGATAATCGCTCTTCGTGGAGCTTTCGCACCTTCGCTACTTCCTGTCCATCGCCCAAGCCGGCAGCATCAGCGCCGCCGCCAAGAAGCTACGCATCAGCCAGCCAGCCCTTACCGTCGCCATCCATCAGCTGGAAAAAGAGCTGGCCTGCACGCTGTTCCACCGCGATCACAGCGGCGTCACCCTGACCAGCAGCGGCGAAGAGCTACGTCGCCACGCCGAGCAGATCTTCGCGCTGATCGATCACGCGCAGCAGCAGGTGCGCACCCTTGAACGCGGCTCGGTCGGTCGCTTTGTCCTGGGCTGCCACGAATCGCTGGGCGCCTATTTTCTGCCGGGCTTTATGTCTGGCTTCTGGCGGGCCGAGCCGCGCATCGAGCTCTCGCTGTGGAATGCCCCCTCGGCCGCCGTTGAAGACGCCGTCGTCGAGCGCAAGGTGCACTTCGGCCTGGTGGTCAATCCGCGGCGCCTGCCCGACTTGGTGATCATCGATCTGTTTCGCGATGCCGTGGATCTGTTTGTCGCATCTCCCCCCGACGGCAGCCGGCTGAATTTTTCGCTGGCCGAAGCCACCGCGCGGGTCATCGAAGGCCCCATCGTCTATGCCGGTCGCGTATCGCAGTGCATCGAGCTGATCGAGCGCCTGGCCGGCATGCAGGTGTCGTCGCATCGCCTGTTGTCCTGCGGTGACCTGGAGCTGGTCAAGAGCCTGGCCTTGGCCGGCATCGGCGTCGCCCTTTTGCCTCGACGGGTGGCGGCGTATGGCCAGCACAACCGCCTGCAGCGCCTGCATCCCGATCTGCCCAACTTTCCCGACACCATCTGCCTGGTCTACCGCGCTGATCTGCCCCGCACCGTCGCCGCCATGCGCGTCAAGGAAGCGCTGATCGCGCACGGTCGCAAGCTGGATCGGCTGGGTGACGGCCACGACCCGCACACGCTGCTGGATCCGACGCTAAAGACCGATGACACAGCCGCCGCGCCCCGCGAAGTCGAGCCCACCACTTCCCTTCCGCCGCCGCGCCGCGCCTCGACGGCCCCGCGGCGACCGCGCAGCAAGGGATAAGCGACGTGGCCATCAAGCTTCGCATCCTGCGCGATGTCTACCTGCGCCTGCGAAGGGCCCGTCGACGCCGCCGCTTCCCGCCGCCGCGCGCCTTTCGCTACGAGCGCTTTGGCGGCATTGCTCAGCTGGGGGGGCGCATCGGCCTGCCGCAAGCCCTGGTCTTCGTCGATCACGATCGCGCGCAGCACCTGGGCCATCGCAGCCCGCCGCCGGGTCTGTGGCCGACGACGATAAAGACGCTGGAAGCAGGGCCTGACGAAAGCGGTCACGTCGCGCTGACCGATGCCGAGGTCGATGCACTTGTGCTGCAGCCGCTATCCGCGCCCCTTGAAGCCCACCTGCAGCTGACCAATCGCTGCGCCGCCGGCTGCCAGGGCTGCTACACCGGTGCCACCGCAGGTGGAGCCCCCAACGAATGGGGCCTGGACGATTGGTGCCGCGCGCTGGACGAGCTTGCAGCCGCCGGTGTCTTTCATGTCGCCCTGGGCGGCGGCGAGTCCGCGCTATTGCCGTGGCTGAAGGACCTGCTGATCCACGCCAGGCAGCGCGGCATCGTCCCCAACCTGACCACCAGCGGCTTGTATCCCGACGAGGTCTTGCACCGCTTGTGTCAGCTGACGGCCGACGGACTGTTCGGGCAGATCAATGTCTCGATCGATGGCATCGGCGATGACTACGCCAAGGTGCGCGGCATCGACGGCTTCGCGCAGGCCGATCGCGCCTTGATCGCGCTGCGTCGCCACAGCCCCGATGTCGGCATCAACTGCGTGCTGACCCGTGACACCTTCGATCGCATGGATCGCCTGTTTGCCTACGCCCGTTCGCGCGACGCCAGCGAGATCGAGCTTCTGCGCTTCAAGCCGGCTGGTCGTGGCGCCCGTCGCGACGTCTATGATCGCAGCCGCTGCAGCGACGATCAGCACCGCGCCCTTCTGCCCACCGTCCTGTCGCTGAGCCAGCGCCATCGCCTGCGCGTGCGCCTGGACTGTTCCTTTGCGCCGATGATCGCCCACCATCGACCGTCCGTGCAGTTAATGCAGTTCCTTTGCATTTACGGCTGCGCCGCCGGAGACCTGCTGGTCGCCGCCAAAAGCGCCGGTCAGCTGTCGGCCTGCAGCTTCTTCCCGTCGACGGTCGCGCGCGTCGATCAGCTGCGCCAGCATCGACAAGACCCGGCGTCCTTCCCCGAGTTTCGTCGCTACCAGGCCGCCCCGCCCGAGCCCTGCCGTTCCTGCGAGTACCAGGCCCTGTGCCGCGGCGGCTGCCGGGCCGTCGCCATCCACATAAACCATGACGCGCAGGCCCCCGATCCAGAGTGCCCACGCGTGCTGGCCTTTTTCGAACAGGCGGCTTTGACGCAGCCCGAACCGCGCCCCGATTCGCCGCAAGATCCCAATCGTTCGATGAAAAACGCGACGGAAAACACGACCGAAAACGCGACCGGTGCGCAGGCTGCGGATTCTGCTTTGACGCAGTGCGCAAAAAAGCGACTGCCCGTGCTAGCGTAGGCCCATCCATGTTCCCCGTCGGCGATCCCATGTCTTCCGTCGGTGCGCACACCGTGCCGCCGCGCGCCATCTTTGTTGTGTCGGACGCCACCGGCGAGACCGCCGAAAAGGTCGTGCGGGCCGCTCTGTCGCAGTTCGAGATCGATGACACCGACATCGACCTGCGCGTCTTTCCCAACCTGCGACACGAACACGATGTCGACACCGTGGTGGCCGAAGCGCAAGGCGCGCACGCGCTGATCGTGTCGACCCTGGTGCGCGCCGAAGAACGCGAGCTTCTGTTCCGTCGCTGCGCCGAACGCAACGTGCGCTGCGTCGATCTTCTGGGATCGCTTCTGGGATCGCTGGCCGGCTTCTTCGGCATCGAGCCGCGCGGCATTCCCGGCCTTCTGCACACCGTTTCAAGCGGCTACTACCGCCGCATGGAAGCCATCGAATTCACCGTGCACAGCGACGACGGACGCGAACCAGACACCCTGCTGCGCGCCGATCTGGTGCTGGTCGGGGTCAGCCGCACGTCGAAGACTCCGCTTTCGATCTACCTGGCGCAGAAGGGCTTCAAGGTCGCCAATGTGCCGGTGGTGCTGGATGTGCCGCCGCCGCCCCAGCTTTCTGAAGTGCCGCCGGACCGCGTCTTCGCGCTGACCATTCAGCCCGAAGCGCTGTTGGCCATCCGTCGCCAGCGCCTGCTGCGACTGCACTTGGATCTGGTGCCCGACATGAGCTACGGCCAGCGCGAGCACATCCTGCGCGAGATCTATTACGCGCGCTCGCTGTTTGCCGCCCACCCCGGCTGGACCGTGGTCGACATCACCGGCAAGGCCATCGAAGAGACGGCCGCCGACATCCTGCGTGCGTTTTCCGCGTCGCAGCAACGGCACGCGCAAAATCACCTTCTTTCCGAAGGCGAGAAGTAGTGCAATCGCCCGCATGAAAGCCATCCCCGGACGCATCTTCATCTTTGGCTTTGCCATGGTCATCGCGCTGGTCGCCGCGGTGGGCTTCCGCACCTTGCGTCAGGCGCAGGATCGCCGCTTTGCCGTTAGCCTACGCGCCGTGCCCGAAGGCACCGCCCCCGACGAGCTTCCGCTGACCAGCCAGCTTGTCGTGCGCATCGAAAAGCGCACCGCGGGACGATCGGAACAGGCGGCCTGGGCCTTTCTGCTGGACGGCAACGGGCACCTTTTGGCCGATCTGCAGCCGCTTGCGCCCAAGACCTTGGAAAACGGCAAGACCGTCGAAGAGACCGTCTTCGCTCCGCTTGCCAGCCAGCCTTTGGCCGCCTCGCCGCCCGGCCAGCGCTTGGTGGCTGCCGTCGTCCTGCGCATCCCACCGGACCAGGAAAGCGCGCTGCGCACGACCATCGCGCAGGTGTTAAAGACCGTCGAGCAGCGCAACGGTCAGCTTCGCGAAGCCTTCGGCAACCTGCTGCCCAGCATCCGCCGCCTGGGCGGCCACGCCGAGCTTGTGCAAGGCCATATCCCCA
The DNA here is from genome assembly GCA_041908565.1 of Polyangia bacterium. Classification (GTDB taxonomy): domain Bacteria; phylum Myxococcota_A; class Polyangia; order Palsa-1104; family JAEUJZ01; genus JAEUJZ01. The sequence continues at coordinate 10,486 of JAYRFD010001282.1, forward strand.
ACCAGCCCAACCAGCCCAGCCAGCCCAACCAGCCCAACCAGCCCAACCAGCCTCGCTAATTGATTTTCTATATTGATTACTAATTCAACCGATCGAGGAATTATTTATCATTTTAAAACATTAACTAGCGGATGTTCTCAGCGACGGACGGGGCCTTCGGTTTTTTCGACGGGCAGGCTGCGGTCAGCGGCCCATTCCCAGAACGAACCGTCGTAGTTGCGCACATGGCGATAGCCCAGGTCGCGCAAGATCGCCCACACAAAGGCGCTGCGTACTCCGCCGGTGCAGTACACGACGATCGGGCGGTCTTCCTTTTGGGGGTCCTGCAGGCCAATGGCAGCCAGGTCGCGCAGAAGCGTCGCCGCGTCGCGCAGCGTGCCCTGCCCGTCCAGCAAGCTCAGCCACGGCAGATGCACGGCGCCCGGAATGTGCCCGCCGCGCGCTTCCAAGTACGGCGTCGCGCCCTGCCACTCGTCCAGGCTGCGGACGTCGACGATCAGCGATTTCAGCTGCCCTGCCTGGCCTTGCTGCGCCGCCCGCACCTGCGCTTTTTCTGATCGCAGCCCCGCCTGCGCCAAGGGCAAAAGCGTCCCGGCGCGGGCTGGTCGCCCGGCCGGACCGCGCCGAAGCGCCAGCCCGGCCCGTCGCCAGGCTGCGATGCCGCCATCCAGGATGTGGACCTGCGCGTGGCCCAGATACGACAGCAGCCAGGCGATGCGACCCTCTTCGCCGTAGCCGGTCTGCGCGTCGCCATAGACCAAGACAGGACGCGTGGCATCGACGCCCAGGGCGGCCAGCCGCGCCGCCATGGCGGCCGCATCGGGGTGCAGACGGCCGGTGCGCCCCCAGCCATCGACGAAGTCGCGCCAGTCGACGGGCTGCGCTGCCGGCAGATGCCCCAGCCAGAAGCCGCGCGCCCGCGCATCCAAGACCGTCGATCCCTGGGTGAAAAGCGCCTGCGCCTGGGCCACGGAAACGAAGATGCGCCCAGAGTCCTTTTCTGCCGACGGGCCGCTGCCCTGCCCCCCGGACCGACGGTCGGCGGTCGACGGCGAATCAGACGTTGACGACGGTCCCGCGTGGGCCCCGCCTTCGTGCAGGATCATCGCCATCAGCACCAGCACAAGCGGCATGGCCTGTTTGTACCACGCTCTCCTGTTTGCCTGATGCCGCCACACCCACGCCGATCCGCAGCCCGTTCGACAGCCAGGGCACACGACGCGCCCTGGGTCTCGGCGAGAGTGCGGCAGCGGTCTGTCACGAAACGATCAGCGCCGCATCGTACAATGACGCAAGGGCCGAACTGTCACGTCGGCCAGCAAGGGGGCGCAATGGGGGCGATCGACCTGCTGTTCGATGTCAAGCGCGACTCCGAACGCCTGCATCAGCTTGTGCTGGGCGCGCTGCTTTCGCGCACGGCCCTGGTCGAAAGGCTGGTGCCGCTTTCGCAGGGCATGCCGCGCGCTGGACAGCGACCGGATCGCGGCCAAGATTCGTCGCTGCACACGCTGATCTTGGATCCCTTGGGCAAGGCCTTCGATCTGGGCATCGTCGGCCCGGGCTTTCGCGTGCTGGTCGAGGTGAAGCTGGATACGCCGATTGCCGAAGATCACCTGGCGCAGCGGATCAGCCGCTTGCAAGACGGCGATCGGCTGCTGTGCCTGCTTCTGGGATACAGCGCTCTGTCAACGGACCGCATCAGCCTGCGCGACCGCATCGCCCGCATCGGTCAGCTGAACGGCCGGCCGGACTTGGTCGATCGCGTCAGCCTGCGCGATGCCGGCGATCTGATCCCGCTATTGTCGGATCCGACGCTGCTGTCGCCCGAATCGCAGGACAAAAACCCGCTGCAGCGCGATGCCCGCGACCTGGCGATGGCGTACCGCGACGCGCTGTGGCTGCTGCAAGAACGCCTGCGCACCTTCATCGGTCGATCGCCCAGCGAGTGGGGCGATGGCGATCTGTACGGCTTTTATGCGGCCTGTCGCGAGCTGCGACCGGGCAGCCCGCTGCGCATCGGTCGCCTGGCCAGCGCGGACGGAAATCCGCTGGGCTGTCGCCTGCTGTCGCTGCCCGTGCGCGGCGGACAAGCCGTGGTCGAGCTGGCCTTTGAAGGCACGCGCCTGTGCCTGCGCTTGCTGCCCCAGCCCGGTGCCAGCGAGCCGCGTCGACAGCTGCGCGAGGCCGCGCAGGATGCGCTGCGCAGAATTGCATCGACGCCAGCCCAGTCCGATCTGCCGTGGCTTGAAGCGGCGCCACGTTTGACCGCGGTGATGAGTCTGGCGACCTGTGAATCGCCCCTTGCCGCTTCGCTGCAGCCAACCGACGTGCTGCCGGGTGGTCGCGTGGCGCAAGCGCTGGCCGCGGCCGAAGACACGCTGCGAAAGTTGGCGGTTCAGCTGACCACTTAAAGCCGGGGACGGACGCCCGATCCTCGTCGAAGAAGGTCCTTGGGGAAGGAGTCTGCGAATGCGTACCTATCTTAGTTTTTTGACCTGTGCATCCCTGGCTTGTGGCGCGGCGTGGGCCGCCTTGGCCCTGCCCTCTTCAGGCTGCGCCCGCGACCTGTGGGGAGGCTACGTCCAGGATACCGAGGACAGCTGCACCAAAGTCCCCTGTACAAACGGCGGCACGTGCAACACCAACACCGGCTTCTGCGAAGGCGGCATGGACATGGGCTCCGTCGACATGGGGCCGGTTAGTCGAGGCGACCTGTTCAAAGAGCCGGTCGCCATCACCGTGAGCCCTTCCTTGGAGACGCAGACGTTCTACCAGATGGCCACCATGCTGCCGACGCAGCAAGGCGACATCCCCGAGATCTATCTGATCAGCGCCCTGGCTAGCACAGACCTAACGCGCCTCTTCCCCAGCGGCGCCGTCGGCAGCTACACAGCGACGACGTCCGGTGTATCCAGCCAGCCCTGCTTTCTGACATCCATGCAAGGAGCTGCCAACGGGCGCCGCGACCTGCTGGCTGCGCGGCTTACACAGAACTATTCGCGCATCAACGGTGCAGCCGGAGCCGGCACCGGATTTGGCACCAACCCCAAGAGCTTCAAGCTGCTCTCGATTGGCGATCTGAACGATGACGGCTTTCCCGACATGGTCGTGACGTCGTCTCTGCTGAAGCTGGGTACAGCGGTGTATGGTCCGCTGACGGGCACACCCAGCGATGGAGCATCGTCGGTTCACATTGGCAACAACAACTATGGCTTGGACCAAAGCAGCGATCAGCTGCTGCCTGGCAAGCTGATCTCGGCATCCATCCAGTTTCAAAGCGGCAAGAGAGACAGCGGCTTCAACGTGGGTCTGGTCAGCGAAGACAAGACCACGACCGCAGTCCTGGCCCAGCTGACGCCGGGCGGCGGCACCTACTCCATCCCATCGAAGGTGGAGGTTCCGATCCCAGCCAGTGACTTCGTGTTGCCGGTCGACCTGGATCAAG
>JAYRFD010001283.1:0-4620 GCA_041908565.1 Polyangia bacterium
CGATTGCCGATTGCCGATTGCCGATTGCCGATTGCTTGACGGCCGCTGAATAGATCGCCCGCTTGCTCGCCCGCTTGATGGAGCCACGCATGTCCCAGACCGACCCAGCCCGCTTTGACCACCTGATCGTGCTGATGCTGGAAAACCGCAGCTTCGATCACCTGTTTGGCTTCTTGTACGAAGACGGCACGCCCAGCCACTTCCTGCCCGATGCCGATCGTCGCTTCCGCGGCGTGGCCGAGACGCCGGGGCTGGGCAACTTCGACGGCCAGACCCCGCCTGTGTTCCATCCGGTGACGCGTGCGCCGTTCGCAACGATCGACGACATGGCGCGGCCGTTTCCCGACCCCGGGGAAGAGTTCTTCCCGCACATGAACCACCAGATCTACGGCATGGATCAGGTGCCCGAAGCGCTGGCCGCGCTTCCCAGTCCCGCGCCGATGAGCGGCTTTGTCACCGACTACCTGCGCACGCGCCACGACAAGTTCAAGCACTTCCGCCGGCACGCCACCGATGCGCAGCTTGCGACCGAGCTGATGTCCTGTTTCCCACCGCAGGCGACGCCGGTGCTAAGCGGTCTGGCCCGCGCCTTCGCGGTGTCCGATGCGTGGTTTGCGTCGGTGCCCAGCCAGACGTACACCAACCGATCGTTTCTGCACGCGGCCGATTCCAGCGGCTTTGTGCACAACGCGGACTACCTGAAGTGGTCGCAGAACAGGGCACCCACTGTCTTTGAACGGCTGGCCGATGCGCTGCCGCCGGAGCAGGCGTTTCGCATCTATTGGGATCCGCTGGACCCCTTTCCCATCACGCGCCTAATCCACCGCCCGCTGTACGATCACCGCTTCGATGCGCACTTCGTCGACATGAAGGCGTTTGAACAGGACTGCGCGCAGGGCACGCTGCCGGCCTATTCATTCATTCAGCCGCGCGTCATCGTGCACAACAACGACATGCATCCGTCGGTTCTGCCGCAGCAGAACCAGCACTCCAGCATCTTGTGCGGGGAAGCGCTTGTGGCCCGCGTGTACAACGCGCTGCGCACAAGCCCCCTGTGGCAGCGCCTGCTGTTTGTCATCCTGTTCGATGAACACGGCGGCACCTACGACCACGTGCCGCCACCCGTCGGAGCGACGCCGCCGCACGCCACGCCGCCCTATCCGCTGGAGCAGGGCTTTCCCTTCCACCGCTTCGGCGTCCGCGTGCCCGCCGTGTTTGTGTCGCCATACATCGAAGCCGGCACGGTGGTGCGCGCGCCGGGGGCGGTGCCGTTTGATCACACCTCGGTCATCAAGACGCTGTGCCGCCGCTTCAACCTGCCGTCCTTGACCGACCGCGATCGTGCGGCCCCCGACTTCTTGCACGTGCTGAACCGCCCGCTGGCTGCCGGCCCTCGGCAAGCGCCCGTACTGACACCGCGCCCGCATCACAGCCCGTCAGCGGACAAAGGTCATCACCTGCCGCTTTCCGACATCCAGCGCGGGTCACTGGCCTTGGCCGCCGCCTATCGCGGCCTGCCGGTGCGCTACTTCGATACGCTGGGCCGCGCACTCGATCACCTGAAGCGACGCCACCAAAAGCCGTCGGTCTAGGTCGGCGTTGCACGGGCTGCCTGGGACAAACGGCGGCGCGATCAGCGCGGGCGGGCGGCGGCGGATTCTGTGCGCGCATCGCTGCCGCGGGCGGCTTTGTTCTGCGCGGCCAAGGTGCGCGGACGAGCCGGGCAGCCTTCGACGTGATCGTTGACCAGGCCCATGGCCTGCATGAAGGCATAGACCGTCGTTGGGCCGACGAAGCGAAAGCCGCGGCGCTTAAGCTCGGTCGAAAGGCGCTGCGAGGTCGGCGTGCTGCCCAGCTTGCGCAGCGTGTCCCAGTCGAACGATCGCGGCCTCTCTTCCGGCGGCGGCACGTGACGCCAGACAAACGACGACAGCGAGCCTTCGGTCGCGACAAGCTTTTGGGTGGCCTGCGCGTTGCCAATCGCCGCTTCGATCTTGCCGCGATGGCGCACGATGCCGGCGTCGCCCAGCAGCCGATCGACATCGGCGGGACCAAAGCGCGCGACACGATCGATCTCGAAGTTGCAGAAGGCCGCGCGGAAGGACTCGCGCTTGCGCAAGATAGTCAGCCAGCTAAGCCCGGACTGAAAGCCTTCCAGACACAGCTTTTCGAACAGCCGCGCATCGGTCTGTACCGGCATGCCCCATTCTTCGTCGTGATAGCGCCGATAGATTGGGTCGTCGGTCGCCCAGATGCAGCGCACAACGCCGTCGTCATGCAGCCGAAGTCCCTGCGGTGTATCCATCGGCACAGCATTACCGCCTTCAACTTCGCCCGACAAGACAGCCCAGTTGTCGCGTCCGCTGTTCCGCCATCCGCTGTTCCGCGGGACGATCGGCAAGCCGCAGGCTCGGCCCGGCCTGCGAACGGCAACGGCCCCATCGAGCGAAGCGCACTTCGGCGATACTGGAACGATGGAATCCACGCCGAAGCCGCGGCAGCAGATCGTTCTTCCTGGGCAGGGCAAGAACTACGACTGGACGAACGATCACGTGTTTGTGAAGTCGACGCTGAACCTAAGCGATGGGCGGGTGACGCTGGTGGAAGACCGGCTGAAGCCAGGGTTTGAGCTGGCCCGCCATCACCACAAGCGGATGATCGAGATCTTCTACATCCTCGATGGAACGGTCGAGTTTGCCTTCGATGACGAAGTGGTGATCGCCGAGCCCGGCACGACCCTGAACGTCCCGCCCGAGGTGCGTCACGCCGTGCGCAGCCAGCACGGTGCGCGCCTGCTGACGATCTTCAGCCCAGGTGGCTTCGACCAGTTCATGGAGGAGCTGGTGGCGCTGACCGAGAGTCAGTACAGCGACGCTGGCTTCATGCAAGCGCTGTCGGAACGCTACGACATCTTTCAGGGCTAAGATCTGACGCGCGCACTGGGTCGATCGCTGCAGTGCGGCCTGTTTGGTGATGGCCAGGAAGCTTGGCGGATCGGTGCCGCGGGCGCTGTGGGCTGCTGGCGGCGGTCGCAGGGCAGAGCGATTACAGGCAGGTGTTGATGGCGCGGATGCGGGGGACCAGTCCGGGGGCGACATACGGATCGGACGACAGGGCGAAGCGCGCCGGGAACAGCAGGCCGCGCGTCCGGTACTGCACGTCGACGTAATAAGCGGAAGCGGACGCCAAAGGCAGCGGCACCAGGGCCTGATAGCGTCCCGAGCCGGCGGCCGGCAGGTTCACGGGCGCGAACAGGAAAGCGCCGTCGCTGCTCCACCACAGGCGGACGTCTTCGATGTCATAGCCGGCGGGTCGATCGACCTGGGCGACCACCAGCGTCGCGGCGCCGACCGCGCTGGTCACCACCTGCGGAGCCCGTGGGATGGCGGGATAGGCCGGGTCGGACAGCAGGTGATGGCGGAAAAACGCGCGCTGCCCGCCTTCGACATGCAGGACGGCGCGGGCTTCGATGGTGCTGGCAGCCTCACCGCCCGAGACCTTGTAGCAGCCGTGATCGAAGTTGCCGATCAGGCTGTGGTGCACACGGCTGCCACTGGGCAGGCCGGCTGTGGTGGCAAGCTGGGCGGTCAATGGGAAGAACTCATCACTGCTGCCGTTGACGACCAACAGGGCGGCGCGCGTCCCCGAAAGGGCGGTCCGCGGATCAATCAGGCCGGTCAGAAGCGCAGTCCATTCGGGCGATGCGGTGGACAGGCCGGCCTGCGAAAGCAGCGTGTGTTGCCAGGCGTTGGGCGAGCGCACGGCCTGATCCCAAGCCAGCACACCGGACAGTGGCACGGCCGCTACGATGCGCGAGTCGACTCCGGCGGAAAGCAGCGTCGCCACGCCGCCGGCCGACATGCCAGTCATGCCTAGCTTGCCGGCATCGACATCCTCGCGCGCGGCAAGGCAGGTCAGGCCGCGCATGGCCGCGGTGCTATGCCCCCAAAACCACGACCCGCGCACATCGGTCCGCGTGTCGAACATGCGTCGCCCGCGGTCGGCGCCGGCCGGCTGACCTTCCGACGTGTTGTCGGGCGTGTTGCCGCCGCCCGGTCCGGTGTAGGCCAGCACAAACAAGCCCAGGCGAGCGGCCGTGCTGGTCGCCGCGTTTTCGTCGGAAAAGCCGCCCAGACCATGGGCCTGCACGATGGCCGGCAAGCGAGCGCTGGTGGCCGGGCGGGCCGCAAAGCCGCGGATGCGAATCGGACGCAGGCCGGCCGGGGTGGCGCCATCGCGGTCGCGCCATTCCCACGACAGATAGCTGACGTTCCACACGCGCAGCCGTACGCCGTTTTTGGTCAGCGTGCGCTCGCGATCAAAGCGGCAGTCGGCAGTGCTGGCGTCGCGGATGCTGGCCAGATCGAACAGCGGCCCGCCCAGGGCTTGCGCCCGGGCCGCCACGTCGACTGCGGCAGCCTCTATCACGGGGTCCAGGTTGGTCCCACCACAGCCCAAAAGCAGACCGGCCAGCGCCATCGACACCCTTGCGCTACGTCGATTCCAGAGCAGTCGTTTCATGCCGGCATCAAACGACAGGCGCCCGCCCCAGCACAACCCCAACGCGCGTCCTGCTCACCCGGGCACGACCGCAACGGAACGCGCCGCAGCGCCGCAAAC
>JAYRFD010001284.1:0-3068 GCA_041908565.1 Polyangia bacterium
GCCACAGCGCGAGGGTCCACAAGATCCCATACACGAACAGCAGCCGCGCCGTGTGCGCCAGCGTGCGGTTCAGCGTGGGACCGTCGTGGGAAACGGTCAGCGCGCGAAGCAGCGGCCAGCAAAGCGGCAGCGTCAAAAGGGGCAGCAGCGCCACCGCGCCTGACCAGCGCAGGATCACAAACAGCACCGGCACCACATAGGCGATGCCGACCAGCGCATAATACTCGGCCACGCCAAACCGACGCCCCCAGCGCACCACCAGCGTCCGCGTGCCCGCCTGCACATCGCCGCGATGATCGCGCACGTTGTTCACGACCAAGATCGCGGTGGCCAGCGTTCCGACGGGAATAGCAGCCAGAAGAGTGGCGGGCGCCAGCGCCAGTTGCGCATCGGCGGCGACCAAGCAGGTGCCACACACCGCCACCAGACCAAAGAACAGGAACACAAAGACATCGCCCAGGCCGTTGTATCCAAGCGGGTACGGTCCACCGGTGTACGCGATGCCTGACGCAATCGACACCAAGCCAATGGCGACGATGATCGGGCCCGCAACCCAGGTCAGATAGATGCCGCACAGCATGGCCAGCGCGAACGAGATCCACATGCCCCGCCGCATGGCAGCCGGCGAGATCAGTCCGGCCTGCGTGACACGCAGCGGTCCCAAGCGCGCCGCATTGTCGGCGCCTTTTTCGTAGTCGAAGACATCGTTCGCCAGGTTGGTGCCGATCTGGATCCACACCGCACCCATCATCGCCGCCAGCACGGCCCACGGACGAAACCCCGCATGCCGATGCGCAAGCGCCGCGGCAACCAGCACTGGCACCATCGCGACCGTCAAAGTCGGCGGTCGCGTCGCCAGGATCCACGCCCGCAGCGAGTCTGGTGCTGGTCGATCTGCCGGCCCCGCAGGATCTGCTGATGTCGACGGCGATGGCGGCGCCGACGGCGATGACGCGCGCAATGTCGATCGTGGCACTGCTTCCGTTGTCGAAGCGCCCGCAGAGGAACCCGTGCGCGCAGGGGAAAGGCGGCTCATGGGAAGCGTTTGAACTGCTTGAAGTTGGGCTTGCGCTTCTCTAAAAACGCCTGCTTGCCCTCGCGTCCTTCTTCGGTCAGGTAGTACAGCAGCGTGGCGCTGCCGGCGAGCTCTTGCAGGCCGGCTTGGCCGTCGCAGTCGGCGTTGAGCGCGGCCTTCAAGAAGCGCAGCGCCGTCGGGCTGTTGGCCAGCATCTCGCGCGCCCACTTCAGCGTCTCGCTTTCCAGCTGATCCAAGGGCACCACGGTGTTGACCAACCCCATGTCCAGCGCCTGCTTGGCGTCGTACTGACGGCACAGGAACCAGATCTCGCGGGCCTTCTTCTGCCCAACGATGCGTGCCATGTACGAAGCGCCGTAGCCGCCGTCGAAGCTGCCCACACGCGGACCGGTCTGGCCAAAGCGAGCATTTTCGGCCGCGATCGTCAGATCACACAGCATGTGCAGCACGTGGCCGCCCCCGATGGCATAGCCCGCCACCATCGCGATGACGGGCTTAGGAAGCGTGCGAATCTGGCGCTGCAGATCCAGCACGTTCAGGCGCGGGATGCCGTCGTCCCCGACGTAGCCGCCGTGCCCGCGCACGCGCTGATCACCGCCAGAACAGAAGGCATCGGGACCTTCGCCGCACAGGATCACCACGCCGATGTTGGCGTCATCGCGCGCGTCATCGAAGGCCTTGGACATCTCCTTGACGGTCAGCGGACGGAAGGCGTTGCGCACTTCAGGACGGTTGATCGTGATCTTGGCGATGCCGTCGCTGGTCTTTTCGTACTTGATGTCGGTAAAGCCAAGCTGGCTGACCGACACAAAGGGCGGAGCCTGCAGGTGTTCGGCGGCCTGCGGCGGGTTAGCAGTTTTCTTGGCTTTTGCGTTGCTCGATGTGGCCATAGGGCGTCCTCAGGATGTTCAAAAGAGACTCGGGTGCTTCCAGCACCACGTTGTGTCCAACATTGGGCAGGACGATATGCGACAAGCCCGGCACGCAGTCCTGCAGCCTGCGTCCGATCTGAACAAACTTCTCGTCAAGCGCCCCGCTGACGACACGAACCGGGGCACGCAGCCGCGGCAGGCGCGCCCACAGGTTGGGCATTCGCCCGGTGCCCAGCGTGCGCAGCACCCACGCGACCGCTTCCGCGCGATGCGCCAAGCGCTGCTGTCGCTGCGCAGCCAAGGCACCCGGCTCCAAGTCACGCTGCGACGCGAAGATCGGCAGATCCTGCCAGCCTTCAACAAGCTGGGTGATGCCGTGCGTGAGCACCGTTTCGGCCCACTGATCTTCCCAGCGCATGCGCGCCTCGCGTTCCCTTCCTGCGTCATCGGTAAAGCCAGGGTCGACGCCGATCAGCGTCACAGCCCGTACCTGCTGCGGTGATCGAAGTGCCAGCGCCAGCGCGATGCGCGCGCCCATGGAATAGCCGACTAGCTCATATCCAGGCTCACTGGATGGAAGCTGCGCCAACAGCGCATCCACGACGGTGTCAAAGTCGCTGCCTGAGCACCACGGATCCAGACCATGGCCCGGCAAAGTCAGCGCCACGCTGGGTCGGTTCAGGCGATCCTGCAGCGCAGCCCATTGCGCGGGGCCGCCCAGGAAGCCGTGCACAAAGATCGAGAGTGGTGGCTGCGCGCTTCGATCTTGCTCGTTCGCGTTCGTGGAAGCGTGCTGCGTTGCTTGCACAGCCATCGGCGCGACGACCGCGACTACGCCTTGACGGATCTGCGATCGTTGCTGCCGGCCCTCATTTTCGGGGACTCTGCACTCAATCAGCAGGGGCTGCGACATTGACAGGCCCTGTGATAGCGCGGCCTGCAGCGCGGCTCGATCGGTGACACGCTGATGCGGCATGTCAAACGCGGCAGCGGCCGCCATGAAGTCGACGTGCTGCGGCGTGATGAACAAGCGCTCAAAGTGCGGCTGTGCGACGGATGATCGCGCGAGCGGCAGCTCTTCAAAGATCCGTCCGCCCTGGTTGTTCACAACCACGACGACCAACGGACCCGGCACCTGGCGCAGTGCAGCCAGGCCGCCC
>JAYRFD010001285.1:0-9889 GCA_041908565.1 Polyangia bacterium
GAAGCCGCCGTCCTTCGCCTGCGCTTTGGCATCGACTGCGAGACCGAACAAGAGCTGACGCTGAAAGAAATCGGGCAGAAGTACGGCCTGTCGCGCGAACGCATCCGGCAGATCCAAGACCAAGCGCTGGTTCGCATGCGCAAGTCCTTTCAGCGACGGGATCTTCTGTAACAACTGCGTCTGCATCGCCCGCTTCTGCCGACGTACAATCGCAAGAACATGTCTGCACGCAGATCGCTTGTCATGGGGCACCGCGGTCGATCTCGAGCCGTGCTGTGGGCTTTGATTGCGTTGCACTGCGGGGCGCACGCCTCTTCATCTTTCGCGGCAACAAAGGATGACTCGGTCATGGCTGCAAAGAATATGGGCAGTCGCTTGCCCGATGTCCGCGAGCCCATTCAGCGCGCCTTCGCTGTTCAGCACGCCGATGCCAAGCGCATGACGACGGCTTATCAAGCGCTGCTTTCCGGCGACATGACGGCCTTTGGCTTGATCGCCAACTGGGTTCTGTCTGGCAAGTCCGTGCCATCGGCAAGCGCTGCCGCGACACCCTGCGCGACGTTCTTTCGCCAGCTGTTTGAAGCGACAGCGCCGACGGAACGCGACGCGTTCTTGCGCCTGGCTCTGCGCGGACAGCTTGCGAATCCCGCTGTCTTGGAACGTTCGCCGCGCATGCCGCTTGTGGCACCTGCCGCGGTCGCAGAAGGGGTCACGCGGTACCTGGCCGCGTTTCAAAAGCCGCTGCGCCCCGTCGATGCAAACGGGCTGATCGGCGAACAGCTGACGACATTTTCGACCTATCCCCACCCGGCGCTGGTTCGCATGGCTGGCGATCTGGGCCTGCGTTCTGCCCTCCCCCATGTCGAGCGCTTCCTATCGCTGAAGCGGCGCTTCTACCTGCTGCACACCGACTATTCGACGCACCCCGAAGAAGTCGACGGACTGTTTCTGGAAAGTCTGCGCGCAGCCCTGCGCATCGCCGCGCAATCGCCAGGCGCCGCGGCGGAAGTCAAAGCCATACTGCAGCGCCAAAAGACGCAGGCCGTGGCCGAACAAAACAGCAAGTCGCTGATGGGACCTGGCGAGCCGATCACCCTCGAGACCTATTCCGACCACGAAGGCATGCGACCGCCGACGCAAGAGACGATTGAGACCGTGCTTCCCGGAACGGAGCGTCCGCACAGCAAGGCCGAGTGGCTGGGCATCGCGCTGGCTGCACTGGCCGGCGATCGCGAACAAGAACAGCAGCTTCATCGCGTGCTGACGGTTCGTGAAAAGCAGGTGGTGCGATTGCCCGCAAGCGAATGGACCGTCGACGCCGACAGTGCACAAGCCGTGCTGGCCGGCGATCAGCTGTACCTGCTAACGCGCATCTTCGTGCAGAAGCGACATCGCGCCGTGCTGTGGGCACTGGATGCAGCCAGTGGTCGAACGCGCTTTGTCGCGCCACTGGGAGTGCCCAGCCAAGACCCCCACCATCCCGATGAGCTAAGCACGCATGCCTTGGCCATGGATGCCGATGGATCGGCGGTGATCTTGGGCACGCTGCGCGACGCGGCGGGCCAGCGTTCAAGCTACCTGTTCCGCTTCTCGGGCGAGACCGGCGAAGTGTCGGCGATCGTGCCAGTGCCCCGATCGGAACACGCGGATCCGCAGCTTGTTGCGACGGACTCGCACGGCTATGTGCTGAGACAAGGAACGCAGCTTTTCCGTCTGGGGCTGGATGGCTCGCAGCGCTTTCGCTGGACGCTGGCGCAAGACGAACGCGTGATCAGCAGCGACGGTACGATAATGGCGGTGGATGCATCTGCGGTGCGCATCGCGCGCGGAGCCACCGAGCAAAGCAAGAACGAGTCGCGCTTTTCTACGACCGCACTGCTGTCGCGTCCCAAGGTCGATAGTGGCCTGATCCCGCTGCTGCTGCCCGACGGATTTGGCCTGGCCGATGTGTATGAACGCCGCGTCTTCTTCTTCGATTGGCAGGCAAGCCCGCAGGGCCAAGCGCCACTTCCCGAAGGAGCCGAGGCGTTTGAGTCAGCGCAAGGTCCGTGGGCCCGTCGCAGCCTGCTGGCTCGGCACAAACTGCTGGTCTTTCCGTCGACAAAAGACAAGCCGATCGAGCTTACCGTGCCGCTGAACATCAGTCGTCTGCTGGTCACCGACCGCGCTGCCTTCATCGGCGAAGAGTCCTCGCTTGCCGAATACGTCTTCGGCGCCAGCAAGCCCATTCCCCTGCCCTATCTGGGCAACGCGCACATGGCCAGCGTGCTCGCCGTTTCGCGCGACTGGCTGATCTTGTCGGCCTATCAAGACGGTTATCGCATCGGCGCGCTGCGACGCCGCAAGTAGACGCTCCCGCCCTGCCCTGCCTTCCCAATCGCTGCGATCTGCGTCGCCATGCACGTCGCGCCGCGCGCTGGAATGGCCGAGCCCGATCACTGTTTTGCAAGGACCGCGCTGTGGCGGGATAGACTGGCCGCGCACTGCGCGCATCTCGAGGGCGTCTTAATGCTGTCCCATCCCCGTTTGAAGTCCCTGCTTGGAGGACTCAGCCTGTTGTCCGTTCTGCATGTCAGCGATGGCCGCTCTGCTCCAAATCCAACGCTGCCTCCGCTGGCCAGCCAGCCCACGCGTCAACCTTCGGCCGCCGCCTTGCTGCGCGCCATCGATCGCTTGGCCGTCGTCGGAAATGTGCTGTATGTGGCTGCGCATCCCGATGATGAAAACACGCGCATGCTCAGCTATCTGGTCGGCGAACGGCTGCTGCGCACGGCCTATCTGTCCCTGACCCGCGGCGACGGTGGACAGAACCTGATCGGCGCTGAACAGGGACCGTTTCTGGGCCTCGTCCGCACGCAAGAGCTTCTGGCCGCCCGTCGCATCGATGGTGCTGAGCAGTGGTTCACGCGGGCCCGCGACTTTGGTTACTCCAAAACTCCCGTCGAGACTCTGCGCATCTGGGATCGCGACAAGGTGCTTGCCGATGTCGTGTGGACCATCCGCCGCTTTCGACCCGACGTCATCCTGACCCGCTTTTCGCCGCAGCCCAGCGACACGCACGGGCACCACACTTCGTCGGTGATCTTGGCGCAGGACGCGTTCGTCGCGGCAGCCGACCCGACGTTCCATCCCGAACAGGTCGCGCAGTTTGGGACGTGGAAAGCGCAGCGCATCTATTGGAATCGTTCAGTCTGGGGGGGGCGTCCCGCCGACGATCTGGCGGCCCTGCCCAAGCTGGACATTGGCGGTTATGACCCAGTGCGCGGCGCGTCGTATGGCGAAATCGCTGCCGACAGCCGCAGCATGCACAAGAGCCAGGGTTTCGGAGCCGCGCCGGGTCGCGCCCAGACCTTCGAGTACTTTCAGCCGCTTTCCGTCGACAAATGGGCGACTCCAGGGAACGGCGGACCGCTTGACGGCCTGGACTTCACCTGGGCCCGCGTGCGCGGCAGCGAAAAGCTGCGCCAGCTTTTGGATCAAGCGCGCCAGGCCTTCGATGTGCGGCACCCCGAAGCCAGCGTCCCGCTGCTTTTGCAGATCCGCGCCGAGCTTTCCCGCCTGCCCGAAAATCCCTGGAAAGCCCCCAAGCTAGCGGAAGCAAACGACCTGATCGCGGCCTGCGCCGGACTGTGGGCCGAAGTCAGCGCCAGCGAGTTTTCTGTCGTGCAGGGCGGCAGCCTTGCCGTGCGGGCGGCGGTGCAGAACCGAAGCGCCCTGCCGCTGCGCATCAAAGAAGTGCGCTTTTCGAACGGGCAGACCGCTGTCGTCAATCGCGATCTGGCGGTCGGTAAGCCGGTCGAAGTGGAACAGGCCCTGCCCGTACCCGTCGGCACTCCCGTTTCGACTCCGTACTGGCTGCGCGAGCCTCCCGAGGCGGGTCTGTACCCCGTTTCAGACCCGTCCTTGATTGGTCTGCCCGAAAGCCCGCCGTCCTTTCGCGCCGATTTTCACCTGGCCATCGGGCCTGCTGAAGACGCGCTGATCGTCTCGCGTCCCGTGCTTTACAAGTGGACCGATCCCGTCGCTGGTGAACGCCACCGCAGCCTAGAGATCACGCCCCCGGTCCTGACCAACGTCGATGCACCCATGCTGCTGTTTTCGGACAACCAGCCCCGTCCCCTGCGCGTGCGCCTGCAGGCCGGGCTCGATCACGTACAAGGAACGCTGCGCCTGGATCTGCCGGCTGGGTACAGCGCGCAGCCGGCCCAGATTCCTTTTTCGATCGACAAAAAAGGAACGGAAAAGGAATTCCTTTTTTCGCTGCGCGGCCCATCGTCGACACAGACATCCACCAGCACCCTGCGCGTGGTCGCTGATGTAGAAGGACAAGGGCACTCGCTGGGCATCCAGCGCATCGACTATCCACACATTCCAATCCAGACCTTTTTTCCTCGGGCTGAAGTGAAGCTGGTGCGCGTCGACATCAAGAAGACCCGCACGCGCATCGGTTACATCCCAGGAGCCGGGGACGAAGTCGCCGCCGCACTGCGCCAGGCCGGCTACGAAGTTACGATCCTCGATGGAGAAGCCCTGGAATCCCAGGCTCTGTCCCCTGCGCGTTATCACGCGATTGTCGTGGGCGTCCGCGCGTACAACACCAACCCGCGCATGGGGGCGTACCACCAGCGCTTGATGGACTATGTCGCGGCGGGCGGGCTTCTGCTTGCGCAGTACAACACCAACAACTGGCTGGCCAAGCTCAGCGTGCCGATGGGACCGTACCCCTTTGACATCTCGCACGATCGTGTCACCGACGAACACGCGGCGATGACGATCGATCCCAAGCACCCGCTTTGGCAGCGCCCGAACCGCTTGCAGGACGCCGACCTAGCCAGCTGGGTGCAAGAGCGCGGCCTGTACTTCGCCAACAAATGGGATGAACGTTACGAGACTCCTTTTTCCATGAACGATCCCGGCGAGTCCGTGAAAAAAGGAAGCCTGCTTCTCGCCAAGCACGGAAAAGGAATCTTCATCTACACCGGGCTTGCCTTCTTCCGTCAGCTTCCCGCCGGCATTCCCGGAGCCTTCCGACTCTTCGCCAACTTGCTGGACTATGGAATCCGATAAGCAACCGCCTCCCATCCTACGAAGCTGGGGCCAGCTGTATGCCCTGGTCCTTGGCAGCACCGCACTTTTGATCGCGCTGCTGTCGTTCCTGTCGCGCGTGTACCGATGAACATCATCGACTGGTTCATCCTGGTTGCGACGCTGGTCGCCATCGTCGCCTATGGCGTATGGAAAGGCCGCGCCGTGCGAACGGCGGATGTGTACCTGCGCGGCGGCAACGATCTGCCCTGGTACACGATTGGTCTTTCGATCATGGCGACGCAGGCCAGCGCCATCACCTTCCTTTCGATGCCTGGGCAAGCCTACGAAGACGGCATGGGCTTTGTGCAGTTCTATTTCGGACTGCCGCTGGCCATGGTGATCTTGGCCGCGACCATCGTGCCGGTGTACTACCGCCTGCGCGTCTCGACGGCGTACGAGTATTTGGAGGGTCGCTTCGATCGCAAGACGCGCCAGCTGACCGCATTCCTTTTTCTGCTGCAGCGCGGCTTGGGAGCCGGACTTTCGATCTATGCCCCGGCCATCATCTTGTCTTCGGTCTTGGGCTGGCCGCTGCACATCACCAACATCCTGATTGGCATCTTGGTGATCGTCTATACCGTGTCGGGAGGAACGCGCGCCGTCAGTCAGACCCAGACCTGGCAGATGGCCGTGATGTTGTCCGGCATGGCGGTGGCATTCATGTATGTCCTGCGCGCGCTGCCTCAAGATGTGTCGTTGGGCGACGCGATGCACATCGCCGGCAGCCTGGGCAAGCTGCAGATCGTCGACTATTCAGCCCGCATGGACACCCGCTACACCTTCTGGTCGGGCATGACCGGCGGACTGTTTGTCGCGCTGGCCTACTTCGGAACCGACCAGTCTCAAGTGCAGCGCTACCTGGGTGGCAGCAGCCTGGCCGAGAGCCGCTTGGGACTCCTTTTTAATGGCCTGCTGAAGATTCCCATGCAGCTTGGGATTCTGGGCGTGGGGCTGATGGTCTTTGTCTTCTATCAGTTCCATCTGCCTCCGCTGTTCTTCCAGACAACGGACTTGGCGCGCGTCGAACAGACGGCGCAGGCTCCGGCGCTGCACGATCTGCAGGCCCAGCATGCGCAGGTCTTTGCCGACAAGCAGCAGCAGCTTTCGCGCCTGCTTGCGGCTCGACGCAGTGGCGATGAACGAGCGCTGGACCAAGCCAAGCAGGACCTGCGGGCCGCCGACACCCGCAGCAAAGAGCTTCGCAAGCAGACCAAGGCGCTGCTAAAGACCGCGCTGCCGCGAGTCGAAACCAAAGACGCCGACTACATCTTCATCACCTTCGTGAAGTCGCAGCTTCCGACGGGGCTGGTCGGCTTGCTGATCGCCGTGATCTTCTGTGCTGCCATGTCGGCGACGGCCAGTGCGCTGAACGCGCTGGGCTCGACCACGGTCGTCGACTTCTACAAGCGCAGCGTTCGACCGGTCGCCAGCGACGAACACTACCTGCGCATGGCCAAGCTGTTCACCGTGCTGTGGGGCGTCCTGGCCATGGCCTTCGCCGCCTTTGCATCGCTGCTCGACAACTTGATCCAGGCCGTCAACATCCTGGGCTCGATCTTCTATGGCCCGACGCTGGGCGTCTTCTTGGTCGGCTTCTTCCTAAAGTCCGTGCGCGGCACCCCGGTGTTCATTTCGCTTTTGATCGGCCAGGCCGCCGTGCTGCTGACCTTCGCATTCAGCAGCATCGGCTTCCTTTGGTACAACGTCATCGGCTGTGTCGTGGTGATTGCGCTGTCGCTGCTGCTAAACGCACTGCCGCCCCCACACCGCGCCGCAATGCCGGGCTAGGGCATAGGGCAAGCGCGGATCTCTGACGGTTCGTGGCCTGCAAGCGCGCACGATGCCAGCCAGCCGCGGACCAGCGGTTCTGACGTTGCTTCGCGTCGGAGATCGTGCGTATGATGAAGGGCTAACTCTTGCGCAGAGAGCCCCGGTATGCCTGAGCCCGCGAGCAAGAAAGTACTCATCATTGATGACTCCGCGACCACACGCGCCGTCGTGAAGGTCTATTTGGCGGGCAATGGGCTGGAATTTCTGGAAGCCACCAACGGCCAAGACGGCCTTGAACTGGCCCGCAGCGCCCGCCCCGACGCCATCATCATCGACTTGAAGATGCCGGGCATGGACGGCCTGACCTTCTGCCGTCGAGTCCGCGCCGAAAGCGCGATCCGCCACGTGCCGATCATCCTGATTACCGGATCGCGCGGCCTGGATCTGCGGAACGAAGCCATTCGATCGGGCGCGTCGGTGTTCTTAAACAAGCCGATCGACGTGCCGGTGCTGGCCAAGCTGATCCTGTCGTACGTCAACAGCCCCAACCCGTCGACGCCCAACCCCTAGTTGGGTCGCCGCCCGGCGCGGTTGCCCCCGATTCGGTCTCCCCCCGATTCGGTCTCTCTTGGACCAGGCTGCGACTACGGACGCTTCTTGGCGGGGGCGCGCGTCGCCGCAGTCGCCGTATCCAGCAGGATCTTATTGAAGTGATTCGATAGAGCCGGCAGCGTATGCGGCTCGAGCGCGACGTAGAACAGCGTGCGCCGCCCCGATTCGCCATCCAGCTTCAGCAGACCTTCACCGGCCCGACGCAGCGGTTCCAAGTCGTTCTGGAACGACAGGTCCGCGCGGTACATCAGCAACAGGTCGCGCAGAGCCTGCGCGCTGCCGACGCCGCCCAGATCGGTCAAGGCCGACACGATGTCTTTTAGCGCTGGCGCTGGCGTGTTGGGATCCAAGAGCCGCTCGGCCAAGGCCGGCACGGTTTCCTTCGCAGCGACGGCCGCGGCCACTTTGGCCAGGATGTCGATGCCACGCGGGCGCCGATCGTCCAGGAAGTCGTAGCTTTGCTTCAGCGCGGCCAGCAGCAGATCGGCGGTGTCGGCATCGCGCCGCGCCACCAACACTTCGCCCGCTGCCTTGGCTAGCTGCGACGGCAGCCCCTCGGCAGTCACCACGCGCAGAAGCTCTGCCGCCGCTTCTTTGCCAGGCAGGCTGCCCAGCGTCTGCACGGCGAACAGCTTCACCGAAATGAAGCTGGAATCCTTGTCGAAGATGATGCTGTGCAGCACATCCAGCACCGGCGGCAGCGCCTTGGCTTCGCCCCCCGCCTTGGCTAGCTGCAGGTTGCCTCCGACGGTGTCGAAGGTCGCGCCCAGCACCTGCTGACCCGGTTTCAGATCCAGGCGTCCGCTGAACACGCGCGCGCCCGACTTGCGATCCAGCGCCCCTAGCTCGCCGTCTTGCGCGACGAACAGGATCGAATCGCGCGCCAGCTCCGACGACATGATGTTCTGGCGAGGATGGGCATAGGCCCAGCGCACGCGGCCCCCCGCGGTCTCGACATCAAAAAAGAAGCGGTAGCTGTGCAGGACGGCCAGCCCGTCGGTAAACGCCGTCTTTTCAGTCGCCGTCGGAGCGTCCCACAGCAGGCGGTTGCGATCGAAGGCGCTGAACTGCGTCTGTTCTGGGCGATAGCCATCCCAGTTCAGGAACACGCGCACGCGCTCACCAAGCTTGGGTTCCAGGTACGCGATGTGCTTCTTTTCCGCCTTGACGCTCGCCTCGCTGAGCAAGGCCAGGCCCTTGTCGCCGACGCCGTAAAAGAAGCCGCCGGGAGCCGAGCGGACGAAGCCAATCTGCTCGTCCTTTTGGCGAATACGCGACAGCTCGGTACCTGATTTTCCGTCGAGAACGACCAGTTCTTGATAGCGGAAGGGAACGGCGACCAGGCCACCCATCGCAGCAGGTGCGCCCACCGTTCCCGGGGCCGGAACACGCCAAAGCTGCGCGCCGTTTCCGTCGAGAGCTGTCACATAGCTGCGGTTGCCGGTCTCCCCCTTTTTGCTGTCGGCTTGCACGCGCGTGACGTAATAGATGCGGCCCTCATCGCCGGTCAGGCCGGCCAGGGTCTCGCCTTCGGCCAGCGCCACTCGCGCTCGCGGCGCCCCCGATCGAGCATCGCGCAGCACCAGCTCGCCCGCGCCTTCGCGATGCGCCACCACGCCCTGCGTTACCACAAAGCGCGACCGCACATCAGCCGGCGTCGCAAAGACCATGCGACCGTCGGTCAGGTCATAGCCATACAGCGTCTTTTCCGCCGATCCCAGGTCCTTGTCCCCGCGGCGCTCGGGTCCGGCAAAGACATAGGCCATACCGTGCTCGCCAGCGACGGCGGGCGGAGTGGCGC
This sequence comes from Polyangia bacterium, assembly GCA_041908565.1. GTDB lineage: Bacteria > Myxococcota_A > Polyangia > Palsa-1104 > JAEUJZ01 > JAEUJZ01. The sequence goes on from JAYRFD010001285.1 coordinate 9,272, forward strand.
GCAGGCGGGTCAGCACCGGCTGCAGGGTCTTTAGCTCGTTGTCGAGCGAGTGCACCGAAAACGCCGGCTCGGCGCAGGCCGAAAAGAACAGCGCGCTTGCTCCCAAAAACGGAGCGAAGGTTGAGAGCGAAACTTCCCATTTCAAAGGCGACATCGGGGTCCACTTCCCGGTCTACCCGGCTTCGGCGGGCAGCCCTAAAAAGGCTCTTCGGAGACGTTTTGTTGGGGTCGTTTTGACGCGCGGTTCGCTACTTGGCGGTCCGCTGTTCGATGATCTTCTGGGCTTCGATCCGCGACGGGCGCGGCGCGTCTTTGCCCGCGTCCTTGCCCGCTTTGGCAGCCGGCTTGGCAGCGCCTTGCGAGGCACCTGGGGCAGTCGCCTTCACGTAGTCCGACAAGATGTCCAAGGTCTGCGAGCCCGGCATCTTGCCGATGGTCTTGACCACCTGCACGCGCACTTGCTCGGGGCCGAAGTCGGGGCGCTTCAGAAGCTCGCCCAGCGTCTCAAGAATCATGCGATCGGGGACGTTGCCGATCATCTCGGACAGCGCGCGCGCCGTATCCGGTCCACCGACTTGGCCCAGCGCGGCCGGAGCCGCCGGATCCTTGCGCAGCAGC
>JAYRFD010001286.1:0-1832 GCA_041908565.1 Polyangia bacterium
CGGCGGCGCAAGGACGCCTTCCGGCGGCGCAGGAAGCCTTCCGACGGCGCAAGGACGCCCTCCTGGCGCGCAAGGACGCCTTCCGGCGGCGCAAGGACGCCTTCCGGCGGCGCAAGGACGCCTTCCGGCGGCGCAAGGACACCTTTTGGCCGGGTGCGGGAGCCACTTCTCTGTGAGGAGCATCCCACAGCACTCGGGGTGGCGGGGCGGAGCGCGGACGGCTTGACGCAGGCCGTCGCATCCACGATGGTGCGGCGATGCAAAGGCGGCGGTTCTTGCGGGTCTCGCTTTGGGGCAGTGCGGCGCTTTTGGGCTTCTATGGCCTGGCTCGCCTGCAGCGCGAGGATCGTCGACTGCCGGCCTCGATCGCCGATCGCCTGCGCTGCCTGTCGGGCAAGCAGGGACGCATCCTGCAGGCGGTGGCGCTGCGCATCTTGGCGGGCGCCGATCCCGACCCAGCTGTCGACGGAGCCCAGGCCCAGCTGCTGTTTATCGACGGCTATCTGGACCGGCTGGCCGATCCGCTAAAGGACGATGTGCGGGCCTTGCTAGAGCTTCTGGAATACAGCCCGCTTGTGCGCCATGGCCGACGCTTTTCCCATCTGGATGGCGCGCGGCAAGATCAGGTGCTGCACGGCTTTGAACACAGCCGCTTCGATCTTTTGCGCCAGGGCTTCTTCGCGCTGAAGTCGCTGTGCTGCCTGGCCCACTATCAGGACGAACGCAGCTTCGCGGCAATCGGCTATTCCGGCCCGCTGCTTCGACGCTGACGACGAACGTCCAAGGATCGGGGCTGGACCCTGCGACGCAGGTCGTGGCCCGCGACGTGATGAAGCGGCTGCTACTGCGCGCGGATCTCGCGTTCCAGCGTCTGCAGCGCGGTGCGATACGACGCGGCATCTTGCCCACGAAGCTCCAGCAGGACGGCCAGCCGCTGCAGGCGAAGCTCGCACAGATCGGCGCGCTGCAGCGACTCGCGGGCGACGTCGATTTGACCTCGGCGGACGGCGGTCGTGACACGCTGGATCGCCAAGCAGCCAGCCGAAAGGACGATCACGCCGACGCCCAGCAAAAGCGCCACCATCCAGCCGGCCGAAAGACCGCTGGATGCGAACAGCGCGCGAAAGGCGGCGATGGCCGACAGCGTGACGCCCATGCCAAAGGCGATCACGGTGGTCGATACCGAGATGCGCTCCATCCACGATGCGCGGACGATCTGCCGCATGGCCAGGCCGCGCCACAGATCGGCCTCGCGATCCAGACGCAGGGCCAGCGATGAAAGCGGAGCCTGCGCGTCGACTTCGGGCAGATCGCTCTGCTTGAGCACCTCGGACGCGAAGGCGGCGGCGGCGGGGTCTTCCAGGGCTTGACCGACGCTCTTGACGCCGCGCTCGACCGCGGCTTCCATGCGCGATGCCACCGGCGCGATGCCGCGCTGCAGGGCGCCGCCGGCGTCGCGAATATTGGCCCCCCAACCGCTTTGCATGGGTCGCCCGTCCCGATCGCTGTGCTGTGTATCAGAGTCCGCCATCCGTTCATCGTACGGCGGTCGGCTCGCGAGGGGAACGCCCACGTTTCCCGCACCTTGCCAGCCATGAAGCCGTTAGACTGCGGCGCAGCCATGCCGTCCCAAACCCGGGCTGCCATCGCCCACGCCAGCCACCTGCGCAGCCGCGACCCAAGCGGTCGATCCAAGGCCAGCCCGCGCCGCCTTGCGAGTTCCCATGCGTGATCGCCCCCGGAAAGACCCAACGACGCAGGAACGGCAACGGCCGCGTGGCCCGACCCGGCGACAGATCCTGGCGGGCCTGGCTGCAGCGGGGCTGTCTCCC
>JAYRFD010001287.1:0-1604 GCA_041908565.1 Polyangia bacterium
GATAGCGCTGGCCGGGAAGGAAGGCTCCTTCGATCTCGATGCGCGGCCCTTCGCGACCGGCCTGATCGCTGCCATCATCGCTGTCCCAGTTGCCCCACGAAGACTGCGTGGTGACGGTCAGCCATTCCGGCTTGGGCGTGACGCGCACTTTTTTGACCTGTTCGTAGGGCACGTCGTTCGTGAGGTGCAGGACGATGGGGTCTTGCGCGCAGGGCTTGGCCGCGGTGCAGGTGGCGCGCAGCATGCGCAGGGCGGCGATGACGCGGAACTCGGTCTGCCACGGCGCGTCGGCGGGCAGCGGGCCTTCATCGCCCAGCCAGCCCGGCGAAAGCTGCAGCCGCATGGTGGCGCCGATCGGCCACAGACCCTGCGGCTTGACCATCACCCAGTGCGCCAGATCTTCGGTGCTGCCCAGGCGATAGCTGGCATGGCGCTGCAAGTCGTCGCGGGTGGCTGGCGTGACGCGCAGAGGAACCGCGGGACCCAGCTTGCCGGCTTGCACGGGCTGGGCGCGGAAGAAGCGCTCGACCTGCGCGGCGGACACGCGCTGCGTGAACTCGATCAAGATGGGAGCGGTGCGCGATCGACGGGCCGTTGTGTCGCTGGCCCGCTCGCCATCGACGCGCGGTCGTTCGCCTTCCAGTTCCCAGATCAGATCGCGGGCGCCGCTTTTGCCGGGCACTCCATCCCAGCGAGCGCCGCTTTCGGCGACCAGCGGAGGACGCAGGCGCACCGAATAGCGCGTCGCTGGCTTGGGCGACTCCTCCAGATCGAAGACCCAGCGCTCGGGGGTCTGAAACGATCCGGTGCCGCGCAGCGGAGGCGAGATCTCAAGGGTCGGCAGCGGACGGTCTTTCGGGCTGTCGCTGCTGTCGCCGGACTGCTGAAGACCGACCATCGGCTCGGCAAAGCGCACGAACAGCGAACGGCTGGATTCTGCCCGTCCGCGCGGACCGTATTCGACGATCTGCAGCGGCGGCACCGGCAGACGCGGCCCATTCGCCGATGCTGGCGGGCGGCCTGCCGTCGGGCTGCCCAATGGAGCCAGCATGCGCGCACTAGAAAGCGGCGGGGCCGGCTGCGCAGGCGGCGGCGGATCGACGGGGTTCCCCGGCTTGCCGACCTTGCCCTGCGACGGCGGTGCGCAGGCCGTCGCCAGCACCGCGAACAGCGCGATGGCTTGCGCAGACGACCGGGTATTCGCAGACGACCGCGCGTCATCGCGTCGTTGGGTCGTGCCGCGTGGCGGCGATTCGGTCGGTCGCGTTGGTCCGGGCGATTCGGTCGATTCGGTCGGTCGCGTCGGTCCGGGCGATTCGGCCAGTCCGGTCGTCGCAGAGGGGTGTTCGTACAGCATGGGTCCTTGGACACAGCGACACGCTGTGGGTTCCGCTTCAGCGCGCAAGCTAGCAAGAACACTGCAATCTGCGGCCCTTGCAGCGTCGACATTCTGCCCGCACTACCTGTTGCGACTTGGTCCCCCAGCGGATTGGCTGTCGGGCGCCGCGGGGGGCACCCACACCCCCCCCCCCCACAAAAAAAACGAACCCCCGCCGCCCGCGGGGGGCGGGGGTGGCCCGGAAAAATACCCACCCCCCCCGCCC
>JAYRFD010001288.1:0-3549 GCA_041908565.1 Polyangia bacterium
CCGGCCTGATCGGCGGCCTTCAGCAGATCCTGGGGCTGGCTGGCGTCGCGGTCGGGTGGGTTGGCGACGGAGCCATCGCGCGGGTCGTCACCGGGAACAACCTTGCCCCCGCGCGAGTCCATGCAGGCCGCAAGCCCCGCGATGCCCAGCCCCAAAAGCAGCAAGGCAACGCGGCGGGCGCTTGGCGTACGGCCTTTCTTCCCATCGGCGCGTCGTGGCTTTGCGTCCGTCGTTGCGTTCATCGTTGCGTTCGTCGTTGCGTTCGTCGGTGCGTTCGTCGCTGCGTTCGTCGCTGCGTCCGTCGTCATTGGCGTCGTCGCTGGCATCGTTCCTGGCATCCAGTGTCGGCGTCCATGGTGGCCGTCGGCGGCGCAGCGTAACGCGAGCCGCGCGCGCTGCACGCATTTGTTTGCAAGCGCATTGACCTGCTTGGCCAATGTGGCGATGCTCGCCGCCTTGCGGGTTGGTCTGGGCTTGGCCCGGCGACCCCACCGACGGCAGCGACCCCACCGACGGCAGCGACCCCACCGACGGCAACGACCCCACCGACGGCAACGACCCCATCGACCTGAAGGAGCAACTCCATGGCCAGCCCTGCCCACCCCACCGCGCGGATCCGACGTTTCTTCCGGGCCTTTGGTCTGTTCGGCGCGCTGCTTTTGCCGGCCAGCCTGCTGTCCTGCGACACCCCGCCGCCGCCCACCGAAGAAATGAAAGAGCCCGAAGTGCCGCGCCTGCCCGACGAGCTTCCCTTGCATGTCGATCAGCGCTGCCCCGGCGACAAGGACTGCCAGGACAGCAGCGAAGACACTCTTTTGGTCGGCTACGGCCAGGTCGATGTCACGCCGCTTGTCGAGCCGTTTGACGACAAGAACGGCAACAAGCTGCGCGACGCAGACGAGACGTTTACCGACCGCAACGGCAACGGCATGTTCGATGCCTACTGGATCGCTGGTTATGGCAACGGGCGCTTGGCGCTGGGCGTTCACGATCCGGTGTGGGCGCGCGCCATCGTGCTGCGCCAGGGCAACACCACCGTCGCGCTGGTTTCGATGGATGCGCTGGGCCTGTTCTATGAAGAGACCGCCGAAGTCGAAAAGCTTCTGCGGCAAAAGCTGGCCGCGGCCTATGACATCGACCTTTTGCTGTTGCACGGCACGCACCTGCATCAGAACGCCGATACCGTCGGAGGCTGGGGCCCCGACTTCACGACCAGCGGCATCAGCCCGGTCTATCAGAAGCAGTGGCGACAGGGCCTGGCCGATGCGATCTTCGCGGCGCGCGGCAGCCTGCGACCGGCTCGGCTCAGCGTTAGCTCGATCGCCGTCGAAGATGGACCCAACCACGACATGCGACGCTATGTCGGCGATGGCCGCGATCCGGTGGTCATCGACAACACGCTGCACACGCTGCAGTTCATGGAAAAGGGCGATGCCGTGCCGCCCAAGCCGATTGTCACCGTCGTCAACTGGGCCCATCATCCGGAATCGGTGGGATCAGAAAATCACGACATCACGTCCGACTTCGTTCACTTTCTGCGGCAAGAAATGGAAAGCAAAGGCGCCGGTCCCGTGCTGTATGTGTCGGGTGCGCTGGGCGGTCAGATCGGTCCCGGCGGAGGCGTCGCGCCCGTCGATGAAATGGGCAATCCGGTGCCCAAGAACAGCTTCAAAAAGGCCGAGCTAATCGGCAAAGGCGTCGCCGGCTTCGCGCTGACCGCGCTGGCCGATCCCAAGGCGCGCACCGTCGAAGGCAAGGACGCCAAGCTGCGCTTCCGCACCGCCAAGTACGCCGCGCAGATCGCCAACACGATCTATCACTTCGCCAACATGCTGGGCATCTACAAGCGCACGGTCTGCTGCTACGACACGACGCGGCCGATCGACGACACCAACCTGCCCGCCGCCGAGACGCGCGTCGCCTACCTGACCTTCGGCCCGGTCGCCATCGTCACCAACCCCGGCGAGCTTCACCCCGAGCTTTTCATCGGCGGCTACGACGGCAGCAAGGCCGGCACGTACACCTTCATCGACACCAAGAAGAAGAACGCGCCCGATGTCAGCAAGGCGCCGGCTCCGCCCTATTTGATCGACATCATGGAAGGCGAGCGCCCGCACCGCATGACCTTCGGCCTGACCATGGACTTTTTGGGCTACATCGTGCCGCGCTTCAACTACGTCCTGCACGAAACCCGTCCCTACATCGACGAAGCCGACGGCGATCACTACGAAGAGACCAACTCCATCGGCCCCCTGGTCGAGCCGCAAGTCGTCGGCACCATGCGCCAGCTCATCCTGTCCGCCCAGCTCAACAAACCCCCCGCCATTCCCAAAGCGCAGCCGACGGCGAAGTAGCGTTCTACGAGGCGGGCGGTCGCGCTATGCCGCCAGTGTCTGGCTGCGCAGCAGCAGCAGGGCCGCGTAGCGTTCCTGTTGTTCAGCGGAAAGAAACGAACGCGCGATCAGCACCGGGCCTTGCTGCTGCAGCCGCCCCAGCACGTCGTCGAGGAAGGCGCTTGGCTGCGGCAGCTCGAAGTACTCGGCCAGCTCGACGAAGGTCTGGCGGCGGATGTTGGATCGCTTGCCGCGCATCGGCAGCGCCAGATCGTCGCCGGGCAGCACTAGCTGCGTGCTGAGCTGGTCATACGCCGGCGACAGGCGGGGGGGGCTGCCGCGGTCGCGCAGCAGGGCCAGGTTCTTCAGGTGCAGGTCGCCGTTGCCGCACAGATACGCAAATAAAAAACGCAAGAACAGCTGAGGCAGCTCGTCGGTGCAGCGCTGTTCGCGCAAGACGCGCGCGCACAGCTCGGCCGAGCCTTCGTATTTGTCATCGGGCCCCTTGGCCGACAGCTGGCAGAAGTCTTCCTGCTGCAGCTTGCGCAGGCGACCTTCGGCGGCGACTCGGTCGTAGCGACGGATGACATAGGCCCATGCACCGTCGCGCATGCGCAGCAAGCCGCAGGGCGGAATGGCGATGCCAAGCTGTTCGGCCAGGCGCATCGTTACGTGCTCGTTGGCGGGCAGCTCGGCGTACTTGGGCGACGGCGGCTTGACGATGTACTGACCGCCGCGATCGACGACGACCAGCGATCCATCGCGCAGGGCCATGCTTAGCTTGGGCTGCTGGCCGCTGATCGACACGCCGCCGGCCATCTTCCACGTATCCAGCGGCAGGCTGGCTTGGTCGGCTTCCAGCGTCGGGACGACCGGCTGATCGAACAGCCGCTGACTGCAGTCGGGGTGATAGCGGGGCGCCTGCGAAACGGGCGCGCTCCCGTCATCGGCGATGGGCAGCAAGCAGATGGGGCAGGTGATCACGAGCGGTCCTTGGTATCGGGGGTATCAGGACGCACTTCGACAGCACCGGCGCAGTCGGCACCCGCGGCCAACAGCAGGCCGAACTCGTCTTCGCGCGACACGCCGGCTTTCTTGGCGGTGGCATCCAGCAGCGCGCCTTCGGGCAGCAGGTTGGCAAAGAACGGCAGCAGGCCGTCGCCTTCATACGCTTCGCTGCGCAGCGGCATCGAAAGCGAGATCGGCACCGCGTCGC
>JAYRFD010001289.1:0-15457 GCA_041908565.1 Polyangia bacterium
CACCAAACAGATGCTGGTTGCAGTGTTCCACGTGGAACATCTGCGTGGAGCGACGCCGACGGGTCACAAAATTGGTCGCGTTATGGGGGTGAACCTGGCTTGCCGCTCACGTTCCAATGTTCCACGTGGAACATGGCAGCTGACCGAGGCCGGGGCCGCTCTTCATCTCTGAACAATGCTCTAGGTCCGGAGAACGTTGCTCTGTCACTTCCCCTGCGTCCCAAAGCCAAGTAGCGTGCAGTGCATGTTGGTTGCGATCCACCAGCCCAACTACCTGCCGTGGTGTGGCTACTTCGCAAAGCTCGCGGCGGCCGACTGTTTCGTGGTCCTGGACGATGTCGCGCTGCCGAGGGGACGAAGCTACGTATCGCGAACCCAAATCCTAGGCGCGGGTCAAGCGCAGTGGCTGAGCATTCCCCTGCAACGGACCCTGTCGCCGTCGATCGGTCATGTGCAGTTCGCGGATTCGCGGTGGCCTGCGCGACACGCACGGACCCTGCATGAACGCTACGGTCGCACCCCGTTCGGGTCGGCGGTATTGCCTCAGCTGCTCGCCGTGTATGACGACCCAGGGGAGTATCTGGCGACCTTCAATCTCCGGCTTCTTCGAGCTGTGGTGGCCTTGCTGGGCCTCGAAACCCGACTTGTGCTGGCCAGCGAGCTCGGCCGGCCAGGTTCTGGCAGCCAGCATCTCGCCGACTTGGTGGCTGCGCTTGGGGGCACGGCCTATCTCTCCGGTCCCTCTGGAAAGAAGTACTTGGATGAGTCGTTATTTACACGAATGGGTATCCCCATCTATTACGGCGCATACATGACGAGACCGTACTCACAGCGCCAGCCCCCTTTCGTGCCCGGACTAAGCATCGTGGATGCCCTATGTCACATCGGGCCGGAAGGGACGCGGCGCCTGCTGGACTACCCCGGCAGCCCCGGGCACAGCCAGCAGCCCGAGGCCTGAAAATGCTCTGAATGCGGTCTGCGCCCTCAGCTTGTGGGGGACTGCAGTGCCGCTTTCAGTGCCGTCGCCAGATCGTCATAGCGGAAGCGATAGCCAAGCTCGCGGGCCCGCTGCGGGATGACGCGCTGGCTGCCTAGCAGGACCTCGGCTCGTTCGCCCAGCATCAGCTTCAAGGCAAGCTCTGGAACCGCGAACAGCGAGGGGCGATGCAGCGCTCCGCCAATCTGCCTGGCGACTTCGCGAACAGTGCAGGGGGTCGGCGCGACCGCATTGACGGCCCCATGCACGTCGGCTCGAGACAGGGAGTACAGGATCAGACCGACAACGTCTTCCAGATGAATCCATGCCCAGTATTGGTTGCCAGAGCCGAGCGGGCCTCCGACAAACAGCCGAAAGGCCGGCAGCATTTTTTCGAGGGCGCCACCGTCCCCCAGGACCACGCCGATACGCAGGCTGACCACGCGCACACCGTGAGCCGTGGCTGCCTCGGCGGCTGCTTCCCAGTCGACGCACAGGCTGGCCAGGAAGTCTTTGCCTGGCCCAGACGTCTCGGTCAGCTCCTCGGAGCCGCGAGAACCGTAGTAACCCACGGCCGACGCTGAGACCAGGACGCGCGGGCCCTTGCCTTCGCCAGCGGGGGAAGCTGCCAGGGCCTCGACGACGCGCCGCAGGCTGTCAATTCGGCTGTCATAGAGCCGGCGCTTGAAGTCGGCGGTCCAGCGCGCGCCCATCACGGGCTCACCGGCCAAAGCGACGACCGCGTCACAGCTGGCAAGCTCGTGCTGCCACGGGCCGGGCTTGCACGGATCCCCCTCCAGGACCATGAGGGGGCTACCGCCGTCTGTGGTTTCCATGGGCTGACTCGCGCGGACCCCAACAAGGCTGTTGGCCCGTCGCGTCAGGGCCACGACAGAGTCTCCCCGACGCAAAAGTTCACGAATCAGGCGGCGACCGACAAAGCCACTGGCACCAGTCACGAATACGCGCATAACTGCACTCTACTTGCTTGGATGCGATTGCGGGCAGTCCTGTGGCAAGGGAGCGACGTAGCGAAGAAGGCGCAGCATGCGTAGGCGCCCAAGCCCAGGGATCGCCGCTAGATCACCGATGCAGCGCAGTCGCCCGGCGCGTCGTGTTGCGACCAAGCTGCGTGCCAAGGACTCGCCGACTTCGGGCAAGGCTTGCAGGGCGACCTCGTCCACCTGGGCCAGATCGACCAGGCCCCCCGCCAATAGCTGACGCAGCGGGGCAAGGGGCCGAAGCGGGCCCGGCGCTGTGACACCAGCGGTCTGTGGCTGCAGAGGCCGTACTTGCTGCACCGCTTGGCTTGCCGACAACTTCTGCCCGGCCGCATCGTCGATCGGCAGGCACAGCAGGCCCCGACCCACCCAGTCGACCGGATCCGCACAGGGTGCCGGTTGAATCCGCGGCAACGCCACACCCATAGCCCCCTGTCGTTCGCGCCACCCGAGTACGAACAGAATCACGACCGACAACGCAAGCAGCCACAGCTGTGGCGGAAATCGCAGCGGTCCAGAGTTCATCCGCCTCCGCTCTGCACTCCTTGGGCCGCTTGCTTCCTGGCGCTCTGTCTCGACAGAGCCTGGCTCCCCTGATGGGGCAAGGTGCGTCAGGTTGTCCGAAGCAGGCGGGTTTTGTCCGCGGGCTGGACGCCGCTCGTCCGTGATGCGTCCACGCTGGCTCCGGCCCGGCAATCGGAATGCCTGTGCGCGATCCCTGGTCTGCTGCCGCAAGCTGCAGGGCCAAATGGGTGGCCATGTTCCTGTTGCTCTCGTGACCCAGCAGAAAATTTGCGGTCCAAGCGATCTTGCCGCCACATGGTCAGGTACGCCCAAGGAGCCTCGCCATGTCGTACGATCGCCGCAAAGAAGTCCGTCTGCCCGTCGAGATTTGTGTCCAACAGTTCCTGGCCGGAGAGAGCTATTTGGGACTGACTCGCGATCTGTCGGAGCGCGGTCTGTACATCACGGCGCCGCGGTCCTTCGACGAACGGGCGACCTGGTTTGGTGCTCCGCTGCAGGTCGAGCTTGCGCTGCCCGGCACCGGCGAGACGATCTGGGCGCGCGGCCTGGTCTGCCATGAAGACTCGCTGGACAACGATGAGGTGCGTGGGCTTGGCGTCCGCTTGATTGACATGGCGGACCGGCACGCGCATTCCCTTCGTTCGTACGTCGAGTCAATTCGCCGAGCCAGGCTGCACAACCTGCTGCTGCAGATGAACCGTCGGCAAAGGCTGCCCGGCCTGATCCACCCCTTTTAGGCTGCGCGCTTCACCGCTTGCTGGGCGTCCCCGACGCAGCTCTGGGCTCTTCCGCGGACGTTGTGCCTGCGCCGTCCACGCGCAAGTCGGACTGCGGGACGACACTACTGCTTTGCGTCGCTGTTTTCCTCGACGCTCGGCTCGGCCTTCTTCTGTGCTGCGCCTTTGCCTTTGTCGCCACGCTTTGACTTGCTGGCCTTGGCCTCGGGCGGAAGCAACACGGTGTCGACCACATGAATGACCCCGTTGCTTGCGTACAGGTCAGGGCTGATCACGCTGGCGCCGTTTAGCTTGATGCCGCTTGTGCCATCGACGGTCAGCAGGGCTCCCTGCGCCGTAAGAGCATTGCGCAGACGCGACAGCTGCTTGCTGGGCACATAGGCCTTCAGGATGTGATAGCGCAGGACGTCCTTGAGCACCTTCGGCTGCTTGAGCCACAGATCCAGGCGTCCGCTCGGCAGCTTGTCGAACGCCGCATCGGTTGGGACAAAGACCGTCAGTGGTCCTCGCGTTCGCAGAAGAGGGACCAGACCGGCCGCATCGATGGCGCGCGCGACGACCTGAAAGCGACTGTCCGCCTGCAGCGTCGCCAGGATGTCTTTCTTACCGGCTCGCGCCTGGATGTCGAAGTGCTCAGAGGCTTCACCGGGGGGAAACGGCTCTCCGGCCTGCGCGTGGGCAACCCAGGCCAGGTACACAAACAGTGCGACGCTCCACCGCCACACTGCATGTTGGGAACGCCGCCCGAGCCCCGCCGCCCGCCCTGCCCTGCCCTGTCTGGCTGATGGAACCCCACGCAACATTTGCAGTTTCCATCGTACCCAACTCGCCGCAGCAGAAAAAGAGGGATGCCCACCGCATCGTGCGGTGTCCCCTTCATGTCGCGCTTGCCTTGGGCTTGCGCCAGGTCGCCTTGGCCTGACCGCAGCCCAGGAATTCGGGACGCACCCGTCGCCCGATCCGTACGGTTGCGCTTGTTCGCCGAGGCGAATAATCTCGGTTTCATGCTGTCGTCTGCTTCCGTCCCCACGACCGGCTGGGTCCGCGGTCGGGCAAGTGGCCCGCCGTTTTGCAAGGTACAGACCGCAGGTCGGGTCGCGCTGGCGGTTCGGAGCCGCCTTCGCCCGGCGCTCGCTCTGGCCTTGTTGGGGCTGTTGGGCTGCCCGGTCTCGTCGGGACAGCAGGCGTCGGCGACCTTGGGCAACAAGCGAGCCGAGCTGAGCTGCCCTCGCGAAACGTCCGAGCGGATCGATGTCGGTAGCTGGCGGGGCACGGGTCGCCCCGACGTTGCGCGCGTCTTTGTTCGCAGCAACAGCACCACCGTTCTGTCGTGTCGCGAGGTCGATCTGAACGGCGATGGGCGCAAGGACATGCTGGTCTTCTTCCTTCCCGACGGGCGCAAGCTGCGGGAGGAGTTTGACCATGACTACGACGGCACCGCCGATGTGAAGAGCTACTACGAAGGCGGTCAGCTCGTGCGGCAGGAACTGGACGTTAACTACGACGGAAAGCCAGACCTGCTGCAGCACTTCGAAGGTGGTCGCTTGTCGCGCACGGAAAAGCTGTGGGAAGGTGCCGGTTCGGCTGCCGAAGGCGCCAAGCCCGACGCCAAATCCGACGCGAAACCCGACGCCAAGCCCGAAACGAAACCCGACGTAAAGCCTGATGCGTCGACTGCGAGCCCAACCATGGGTGCAGGCCCGGGCCAGGGAGCGACGGAGCGGGAGGGTGCTTCAACCCTGCCCTTGCTGCCGTCGGATGCGACGCCGCGCGGCATTACGCCGGCACTGCCGCCGGCTTCCCCTGCCACGGGCGATTCGCCCTCGCCGGGCTCTGCACCGCGTTAAGCCGGCATCGGGGCGTCGGTGGCTGCCTAGATAGGCGGATTGCCCAAGGCCCGCGCCGCGCGTCGATCGAGCAGCCAGGCCAGGTCACCTGCCGTCGGAGACACCGCGCGAACGGGGATCTCAGAGACGCGTGCGTCGCTTTCCAACGCCGCTGAGACCGCGGCCACTTTGTCTTCCCCCGAAACCAGCACAATGACGTGGCGCGACAGGTTGATCAGGTACGGCGTCATCGTCACGCGTGTTGGGGGCGGCTTGGGGGCATCCAGCACTTCGGCGACCAGCCGTTCTTTGGCAAAGGCGTCCAGGTTGGCGGCGGGCCGGCTGGAGCTAAGCGGCCCCGTCGACGGATCATCGATCAAAAAGTCATCGTCGAAGCCCGCCAGCAGGCGAGATCCCGGAAAAATCGATGCGGTGTGCCCATCGGGTCCCATGCCAAGCAGGACCGCATCCAAGCGCGGCTCGTTGGCGTCCAGCACACCGCGCAGGCTGGCTTCATAGGCACTGGCGGCCTCGGCGGGGGACACGTGCGTTGGAACGGGGAAGATGTTCTCCGGGGGAATGGGAGCCAAGTCCAGCAGCGTCTCTTTCGCCATCCCGTAGTTGGAATCGGGGCTGTCGTGCGGAACGCAGCGCTCGTCGCTGAAAAAGACAAAGACCCGTCGCCAGTCGATGCCGCCTTCTTCCGTCGCCAGGCAGCGGTGCAGCTTTCGCGGAGTGTTGCCGCCGGCCAGAGCGACCAGAAAGCGTCCACGTGCAGCGATGCTTCGTCGAGCCCACTCTGCGATGCGACGCGCCCCCTCACGCGCCACCGCTGTGGCGTCATCGCCGATCCAAACTTCCGGTGCACGTCCACTCACTTGCTACCTCGATACCGCGAGTTGCTGCGAAACCAGGGTCCCGTCTTGTGGTTCGGCCTATGGGGCGCTCCCTCGGACGAGCTGGGCACTATGACGCAGTGCTTCATACATCAATGGGTCGCGCCCGCCAACACCCATTGCGGCCACCATGAGCTCTGGATCAGGGCGGCCATGAACAGGCTGGACGCGCTCGGGTTGCAGGTGGCTGGACAGCACGATGCAGCGACTTTCGCCCTGCAGTCGCGCTGAAAACAGGTGCAAGCCGCAGCGAAGCTCGACCCGTTCGATGCCAGCTGGCGCATCCACCACAGGCGTGGGCTCGATGCGCAAGCGGATGTGGTGACCCGCCGGATTGCTAAGCGTATAGGACCGCTTGTCGTGCGTCGCCTGCCAGCGCAGCCGCAGGCGTCCACACAGCCAGCCGCACAAAAGCAGCGCCGCCGGTTCGCCGTCGGGAGCATGGTGCACGACGACCTCGCTGAGCTCGCGCAGTGCGCGGGCGCCATCTGGGCTGTCGAACAGCGACGCAACCAGGATGCGCCACGGCCACAGGCGCAGCCAGCCCAGGTCCACGATGTCGATGTTGGAAAGCGCGCCGCTTTTTTCCGACCGATATAGGCTGCGCAGCAGGGTTTCAACGCGGACCAGGGACTCGGCGTGCGGCAGGCGCCCGCTGTCGAAGATGAAGCGCTCGACCTCGGGCGCTAGGCGCGGCAACCAGCCCGAGTCCGTGGTTGGATTGCGCACGAACAGCGCCGTCGGGACATCCGCCAGCAGCAGCGAACGAACCAAGCCCGGCAGACGCTGCCCGGCCATGCGCGGAGCTTCGAGCGTGATCTCTTCCGCCACAACTTCGCGTCGGCCGCTTCCAGTGCGGCGAAAGTTGGCTTCGACGAAGGCCCGGATCGGCGGGCCGCCCTCCCCTCCCTCGCTGCCTGCATCCTCGCCGGAATCGACGGTCTCGTGCAGGCTGATGATGCGGGCTGGCACCGTCTCGGACACCTCGTCGATTAGGCGCTTGGTGCGCAGGAAGTCCTCTTCGCCCTCCGAGTGGACGATCAGGTTCCATAGACAGGCTCGCGTCACGGAAAAGCGCGAGCCTTCGTTGCGCGCGCGATCCGCGGCTTTGCGCCACAGGCCTGAAAGCTCTGCTTCGATGCGGTCCGGTTCAACCGAGATGGCAGCACCCAAGGTGAAGGCATCGATCGGATCGACTGGCACCGCCCAGCCTTCCTGCCACTCGCGGGCGCGGACATCACCGGACTCTGGGGTGCGCGACGAAGGCGCCTCGCCGACGCCGACGGGCTCGACCGAAGTTTGGGATACGCCGCTCATGGCTTCCGCCATACGCGCCCATCGCGCGCCAGCATGTCATCGGCTTCCTTGGGCCCCCAGCTTCCCGCTTCATAGCCCGGCAGCGGTGCGGTCGCCGACGTATCGGCCGCCGCCCAGCCTTCCAGCAAGCGCGTGCAGAAGCGCCAGGACTCAAGGACCTCGTCCCCGCGGGTGAACAGCGTGCTGTCCCCGAGCATGCAGTCCAGAAGCAGGCGCTCATACGCCTCGGGCGGTTCGGTGCCGAAGCTTGATCCATAGCGGAAGTCCATGGTCACCGGACGTGGCTCGATCGTCGGCCCTGGGACCTTCGACAAGAACTTGAGGTTGATGCCCTCGTCAGGCTGGATGCGCAGCGCTAGCACGTTGGGATCGCGTCCAAGCTGGGCGCCGCTTGGGCCCTTAAACAGCGTGTGCGGGACGTTTTTAAACGTGATGGCGATCTCGGACACGCGCTTGGCCATGCGCTTGCCGGCCCGGACGTAAAACGGCACGCCCGCCCAGCGGAAGTTGTCGACGAACAGCTTCAGGGCGACATAGGTCTCGGTGTGCGAGTCGGGACGCACGCCCGTCTCTTCGCGATAGCCGGGGACGGGCTGGCCCTTGTCGAAGCCGCTGCCGTACTGCGCCCGCACCGTCCAGTCGCCGATCGAACCAGCGTCGGCGGGAAGCTCGCGCAGGGCCCGCAGGACCTTGACCTTTTCGTCGTGGACCGAATTCGGCTCAAACGCGACGGGAGGCTCCATGGCCATCAGGCACATGAACTGGAAGATGTGGTTCTGCACCATGTCGCGCAGCGTGCCCGACTGGTCGTAGTAGTTGCCACGGCCCTCGATGCCGATGGCCTCAGCGACGGTCAGCTGGACGTTATCGATGTACTTGTGGTTCCACAGCGGCTCGAAGATGCCGTTGGCAAAGCGGAACACCAAGATGTTCTGGACGGTCTCTTTGCCCAGGTAGTGGTCGATGCGATAAATCTGGTCTTCGCGCAGGACGTTCAGGCAGACCTTGTTCAAGGCCTCGGCGGATTCCAGGTCGCGGCCGAAGGGTTTTTCGACGATCACGCGCGTCCACGGATGCTCACTGCGCGAGATCAGGCCGGCTCGCCCCAGGTTCTGCAGGATCGGCTCAAACGACTCGGGCGGCGTCGAGATGTAGAACACGCGATTGCCCCGCGTGCCGCGCGCCGCATCGACGGCCTCAAGATGCGCCTTGAGCCGCTCATAGGTTGCGGGGTCGTCGAAGTTGCCCGCGACATAGCTGATGCCCGAACCAAACGTCGACCACAGGCCGGGATCGACGGGGCGACGGCGGGCGTACTTGTTGACCGCCTCGCGCATCTGCTCGACAAACGGGATCTCGCGGCGGGCGACACCGACGATGGCAAAGCCCGCGGGCAGCAGCCGTTCGCGGGCCAGCGTGTACAGCGCAGGCACCAGCTTGCGCTTGGTCAAGTCGCCCGATGCGCCAAAGATCACCATGGCGCAGGGATCCGGCTGGCGTTCGCCCACGAGTCCCTCCCGCAGAGGGTTGTCGCTGTGGAGTTCGGTGCCGCTCATCTCGCTCTCCTCCCATCGCGGGCCTGCCTTGTCTATGCCGCAATGTCTCGTCGCAGACTACGACGAACAACCCTCTGCGAGATGGCCAGCCTGCGGAGCTACTGGCTCTCGCTGGGGACGGTCAGTCAGGCGCGCGAATTCCGGCTCATTATCGCGCAGGACCTTTTGCATAGAAAGCACGGAAACCGGCACTCGTCCGGCCAAGGTCGGCGGCGATGTGCGTCCGAAAAAGAAAAACCCGGCTCTGCGACTGCTGCGCAGGCCGGGTTTCTGGTGACCCCAGCGGGACTTGAACCCGCGTTTTCGGCGTGAGAGGCCGACGTCCTAACCGCTAGACTATGGGGCCAAAAAGCTGGCGGCGACTTGCTGAGTTCGGGGACTAGGATTCGAACCTAGATAGGCGGAGTCAGAGTCCGCAGTCCTGCCGTTGGACGATCCCCGAGGAACAAGGGCAAAGCGGAAGACTGGGTGAGGTTATCCGCGCCCGCCAAAAAGTCAACAACTACTTCTTCTTACGCCCCCGCAAGATGCGATCGAACAGGCCGGGCTCCTTGTCGTCTTCGCCCTCTTTGCCGTCCATCCGTTCGCTTCCGTCCTCGCTGGGCGACGAGCTTGCGCTGGGTGCCACGGCGATGTGCGGCGCCAGCTTTTCGACCAGCTCACGCCCTTCGGCGGACAGCTCTTGCGGCTGCGGAACCTGGACGACGAAACGAACGATTAGGTCGCCCTGTCCGCGCCCCCGCACGTTGGGCATGCCGCGTCCGCGCAGGACTTGGCGAGACATCGGCTGCGTGCCCGCCGCCACCGAGATCGTCTCGGGTCCATCGGGCGTGGGAATCTCCATGCGGCAGCCCAGCACAGCGTCTGCGAAGCTGATCTTGGCATCCACCCACAGGTTGTCGCCGTCGCGTACAAAGCGCGGGTCGGCCGTCACGTGGATGTGGACGTACAGGTCTCCCGCTTCGCCGCCGGCGGCCGGACTGGGATCGCCTTGGCTGCCCAGGCGCAGCTTCTGACCGTCGTCGATACCAGCGGGGATCGTCAGGTTGACCATGCCCTTTTTGGGGAGCCGCGCAGAGCCCTTGCAGGTCGGGCACTTGTCGACAATTACGCTGCCCTTGCCTTGGCACTGACGGCAGGTCGTGCTGATGACGAAGAAGCCTTGCTGGTGGGCAACCTGGCCTCGTCCGCCGCAGGCTCGACAGCGCTGGGGCTGGGTGCCGGCGCGGGCCCCGCTGCCGCTGCAGTCGTCGCAGGGCACATGGCGTTCGACTTCGATGTCGCGGCGGCAGCCCTTGGCGGCTTCGAGCAAGGTGATCTCCAGCTCGATCTCCATGTCGTCGCCACGTGGAACACGCCGCCCGCCGCTGAAGCCGCCGAAGCCACCGCCGAAGCCGCCGAAGATGTCAGCAAACGCCGAGAAAATATCGTCGATGCCACTGAAGCCTTGGAAGCCGCTCTGGGCGGGACCTTGGTGACCGAAGCGATCGTAAAGCTGTCGCTTCTCGGTGTCCGAGAGCACGGAATACGCTTCAGCCGCCTCTTTGAACTTCTCTTCGGCGGCCTTGTCCCCGGGCCGGCGGTCCGGGTGGTATTCCATGGCCAGGCGTCGATACGCCTTTTTGATTTCCCCCTCGTCGGCATTCTTGGGAATGCCAAGGACTTCGTAGTAATCGCGCTTGGTGCTCATAGGACAGCACCATGCAAGCTAATGCGCTTGCGCGGGTCGGGCAAGATCGATGTTTGTGGATTGGGGAACAGAGTCCCGGGCGGGCGTTCTTGCGGGGGCGGGACAAGGCGTGCGCTGAAAGCGGGAGCGGGAGCGGAAGCGGAAGCGCGGGAGCGGGCCGCAGCGAGCGAGGCAGCTGCCATCGCTGCCAGCCGGGCTGACTACGAGACCGAGGGGGCTTCCTTGGCCGGTGCGTCCTTGGGGGTCGCCGAGGCGTCGCCACCATCGGGCTTCTTGGTGTTCTCGGCCGCGGCTAGTTCGACCATGGCGCGGTCGCGCGGCCAGTCGATCAGGATGGCGATCACGCCGATCACCAAGGCGGCGTCCGCGATGTTAAAGGTCGGCCACTCATGCGGGATGCCGTCCTTGCCGGTGTATTTCCAGACGATGAAGTCCGTCACCCGGCTGTACATCAAGCGATCGTAGATGTTGCCGATCGCTCCGCCGGCTAACAGACCCAGCTTGCCGGACAGCCAGGGTGTCGCCGCCGGCAGCCGGTACAGCCACAGCCCGATGACCCCCAGGCACAAAAGGCCGACCAGCAGCAGGCCGGTCCGCGCCCCCTGCATGTTGCGGAACATGCCGAATGCCGACCCCGGGTTTTCGGAGTAACGCAGGTCGAAGTACCCCTTGACGATCGTGCGAATGGGCACCACCACTTCCCGTCGGCCCAGCGACTGTGGGTAGCCTTCGGGCTTCAGGTTGTGACGAGCCCAGACTTTGGTGCCCTGGTCAAACGCAAGGGCAACGATGAACAGCAACACAAACGAGAGGTACTTGGCCTTCATGGTGTTCCGCCGGTTATAGCATCTCGTCAACCGGCGGAACAATCCTTTATTCCCGGCCCAAAGAGCATTCCGCCCGTCGAGAAACCCTGCTGAAAGCTACACCCTGTTAAGATCGGGGCTTTCTGCCAAGGGGATCTCGGATGCCTCGTCTGTCGTTCCGATCTCGTCGTCATGCCTTGCCGCTTGTCGCGGTGTGCCTGCTGGCTGCCGCCGGGACGGGCTGTCCGCACAACACGCGAACGTCGAAGGCACCCGCCGCAGGCAGCGATCTGAAGCGCTTTTCGGTCCTGACCGCCAAAAGCAAGGAACGCCGAGGCCTGTTTGACACCTACCAAAAGGGCGACGACCTGTACCTGGCGGTCCCCAAGTCGCGGCTGGGCGAAAAGTTCCTGCTGAGCGCGCGCATCGCCCAGGGGGTCGGGGCCGGATCGCTGCTAAGCGGCGCCAACGTCGACGGCAGTGAAGGCGCGATCGTGTCCTTCGAGCGAGTCGGCGAGCGCCTGTACCTGGTCCAGCATCCCGTGCGCGTCGTCGCGTCGGGCGGGGCGTCGGGCGGGGCGTCGGGCGGAACGTCGGGCGGGGCGTCGGGCGGAGCGTCGGGCGGGGGTTCGTCGCGGGTCGCTGTGCAGCAGTCGTACAGCCCATCGGTGATCCAGTCCGCCCCGATCGAGTCCGAGCGGCCCGACGGCGCCCCCGTCATTAACACCAAGACCTGGTTCGTCGGCGACCTGTCGGGGGTGGGCGGCTTGGTGGCCGGTCTTTCACGTCCGCGAAGCGGCGGCCCCGCGGGGTCGGTCACCCTGAACCGCGAGCGCAGCTTCGTCGAGTCCATCAAGGCCTTCCCCGAAAACGTGCTGGTGCGGGCTCGCCTGACCTACCCCATGCCCGATCGCGCGCAGCTTCCCAGCGTGCCCGACGATCGCTATCTGTCGGTGGCCGTGACCTACAGCCTGTCTCGCCTGCCGCCCGTGCCCATGGCATCGCGACGGGACGACGACCGCGTTGGCTACTTCACGACGACCCACTACGACCTGGACAGCCAGGCCGCCGATCCCTTTGTCCGGGTGATCCAGCGCTGGCGTCTTTCCGACGGCAAGCCGCTGACCTACTACCTGGATCCCAGCATCCCGCCGGAGTACCGATCCTTCGTCGAAGCCGGTGTGCTGGCCTGGGAGCGAGCGTTTGCCGCAGCCGGCTGGCCGAATACGATCCGCGTCGCTCCCTTGCCCAAGGGGGCCGATCCCGAAGACCTGCGCTATCCCACCATTCGCTGGGACGCCAGCGTCGATGCTCCGCTGGGCTTGGGCCAGCGCCTGGTCGATCCACGCAGCGGAGAGATCGTCGGGGCCAGCGTCCTTCTGGGCAGCCACTTGGTCCGGCACTACCGTCGGCACGATCTGCCGCTTCTGGGCGAACGGGTGCCCCGCGGGGGCCAGGCCCTTTTCGACGCCGAGTTTTCCGCGCTGTGGGATCGCGTCCTGCGCCGCCCTGCCCTGCCCGTCCGGCCGGCCCACGATCGTACAAAGGACTCGGCAAACGACTCGGCAAACGACTCGGCAAACGACTCGGCAAACGACTCGGCCCAGGCGACGCACGGCCTGACTGGGGACCGGGACGGCGACGGCGAGGCGTTCGCGGCGCATCTCGATCAGCAGTCCGTCCTTTTGCACAGCGCCTTGGTCGCCCAGGGGACGGTCTTGGCCAGCGAGCCGATGCCCACGCGCCTTTTAGGCCAGGCCATCCAGTTCACCACCATGCACGAGGTCGGCCACACGCTGGGCCTGCGTCACAACTTCAAGGCGTCGGCCGCCATCCCCAACGATCGCCTGGCCGACATGGCCTGGGTGCGCCAGCACGGCCTGGTTGCTTCCATCATGGACTACCCCGGGCTGAACCTGCCGCGGGGCCAGGCTCCGACCGACTGGGCGTACTACCCGCCGGTCTTGGGCGATTCCGACGTGCTGACCATCCAGTTCGGCTATGGCCGCGACGATGCGCAAGCCAAGGCGGTGGCGCGACAGGCCGGTCAGCGTGGGCACCTTTTGGGCACCGACGAAGACGCGCACAGCCAAGACGGCGCCGATCCGGCCGCGCAGACCTGGGATCTGGGGGCCGACTCGCTGGCCTGGGCCCGCGATCGGATGGAGCTGATCCAGGCCCTGTGGCAGAGCCTGCCGTCGCGCGTGCTGGTCGACAACACGGCCCCCGGCGAGCTGACCAGCGTCGTGATGTCGCTGCTGCTTGAGTACGGATCGGCCCTGGATCTGTCGCTGCGCTACGTCGGCGGCCAGCAGATCGGTCGCGACCACATCGGCGATGTCAGCGCCCGTCCGCCGTACCGTCCGATCGAAAAGGCGCGCCAGAAAGAAGCCCTGGATCTGCTGCTGCGCTATGCCTTTGCCGACGGAGCCATGACCCTGCCCGCCCCCCTTGTGAACCAGCTGGGACCGCTGCCGATCACCGGCTTTGGCGGGCGTCGTCAGTCGTTTGAGCTGCCGCTTCTGCGCGCCGTTCGCAGCTTCCAGGGCCGCATGCTCAGCGAGCTTCTGTCGAAGGAGACGCTGCTGCGTCTGCGCCACAGCGAATACAAGTTCGGCCCCGATGCCGTGCTGTCCCAGCCCGAGCTTTTCGACCAGCTGACCCAGGCCCTGTGGACCGAGCTTCTGTCCGCGGGTCCCCCCAAGAACATCTCGGCCGGTCGCCGCGATCTGCAGCGGGCCCACGTCGACTGCCTGGCCCTCTTGCTGTCGCGTCGAGACGAAGCCAGCGGCGTCGACCCCGACAGCCGGGCCCTGGCCCGGTATCAGCTAAGCGATCTGCGCCGCCGCCTGCAGGAACGCGAAAAGTCTCTGGCTACCCTCGACGGCTATACTCGAGCCCACCTGTCCGATCTGACCACCCGCATCGGCAAGGTCCTGGACGCCGCCGTCCTGGAAAGCCCCCTTTAGCCGTCGTTTCGCGCAAACCGATCCAGGGTTCCCTGGGCCCCCCGTGGGCCGGGCAACGCTGGATATGCGGACCTGGAAGGGTCGCCGGTCAACGATCGCCACCGCACCCGCTGCGAATTTCCAGGCTCCCGCAGTGCCCACCGCGCGAAGCGTCGTTTCGCTTCCAGCTACGCAGCCCGGCACCGCACAACGCGTCGTGCAGGTCCCAGCTACGCGGGAAGTGGTCTGACCAAGCCTCGTGTCGGTCCGAACTACGCAGTCCCGGCCCGCGCGAAGCGTCGTGTCGGTCCAAACTACGCGGTCGCAAGCCGCGCGAAGCCTCGTGTCGGTCCGAACTACGCGGTCGCAAGCCGCGCGAAGCCTCGTGTCGGTCCGAACTACGCGGAAAGAGGTCTGACCAAGCCTCGTCTCGGTCACGACTCCGCAGTCCCAGCCCGCGCGAAGCGTCGGGCAGCCCGCGACTCCGCAGCCCACCCACCCGCGAAGCCTCGTGCCGTTCGTCCCCCCGCCTAATCGCGCGGCTTCACGAACGTGGTCTTCAGCAGGCCGCGGAAGCGCTGCCCCCACTCCTCGGCTTCTTTCAGGTGACGCCCGCCCGGCAAGAGCTGCCGATACAGCGAAAGAATCCGCAGCTGTTCGTCCTGGCCCGACGCCGCCTGCGCCCAGGCAATCACCGTCGAAAACAGTCCGTCGTCGACTTCCCAGTCTTGCAGGATCTGTTCGACCTGATCCGCCGCGATCGCCGCGCGATACGCCTCCACCGCTTCGCCATGCCGACCCAAAAGCGCCAAGGCGCGAGCCCGGTCGTGGTGCGGTTCCGGGCTGTCCGGCTCTTGCGCTGCATGCCGGTCCGCCGCCGCCAGAGCCTGTTCGTATTCGCCGTGCTGAATGTGCCGCTGCGCGAACGTGACACCGTAGTTGTCTGCCATGTCCCCGCACTGTATCGCGAACCATCCCGCCCAGCCGCCCTAACAACACGGTCTGACGAACAGGCCGTTCGCCGCCAGATCCCCCGCCCACTAAGAAGCAGCAAAAAGGCTGGGGCGGCAGCGGAACATTTTTTTTGTAGGGTGCCCGGGGGGAAAAAAGTTTGCGGGCCCCCGGGCCCCCCCCCCGCCGCCCCCCCCCCCCCGGCGCCAAACAAGCCAAAAATACGCC
>JAYRFD010001290.1:0-4129 GCA_041908565.1 Polyangia bacterium
GCATCGGCGTGCTGTTGCTGGGCGCCAACGCGTTCGTGCTGATGGTGCCGCTTTTGGCCATCGTGGCGCTGCGGCTTTACGACAACTATCTGGTGCGGCAGACCGAAAGACAGCTGATCGCGCAGTCGGTGGCCATTGCCGAGATTTATCGCGAGCTTTGGCTGCAAGAGCGCGAGCACAACCCGACCGAAAACGCGCCAACATCAAGCAGCAACGACGCACCAGCAAACGCAGAGACCTCGGTTGATTCGGGGAGTGCAAAGACCCGCGACGCGCCCGACTTTCGTCCGCCCAATCGCCGCGACGCCGCCTTCATTCCCATCGAGCCGGTGTCAAGCCTGCGTCATGGCATCCTGCCGCCACAGCCCGACGCGCTGCCCATCGCACCGCCGCGCGATACGCCAGAGACCCGAGCCGGCAAGCGGCTGAACGCCATGCTGCAGCGCATGCAGGTCTACAACCTATCAGCGGTGCGCGTGCTGGATGGACAAGGCTGTGTGGTGGCCACGACGCGCGGCGAAGATGGCCTGTGTCTGTCGTCCCTGCCCGAAGTGCAGAGCGCGCTATCCGGTCGCTACACCGCGGTCGTTCGCGAGCGCATCAGCGATGAACCGCTGCCGCCGATATCCGAAGTACGAAGCCGCGGATCGACGCGCGTGTTCACCGCCCTGCCGGTCTTTGCCGATGGCCAAGTGATCGCAGTGGTCCGCGCGTCGCGCACCAACTTGGATGCGCGCACGTCGCTGTGGCACAACCGCCGCGGCCTGCTGTTTGGTCTGCTGGTGACCGGGCTTGGAGCAGTGCTGGTCAGCTTTCTGTTTGCCGCCCTGATCGCGCGCCCCCTGCGCGCCATCACCAAGTCGGCGCAGCAGATCGCCGAAGGCCAGTCGGTGCCAGCCTTGCCGACCCGACCCTGGCTGCTGATTCCGTCCGAGATTCGCACCCTGGGAGCGGCGCTGGAAGTCATGACGCAGCGCCTGCGCCAGCGCGGCGACTACATCGCAGAGCTCGCGCAGAACGTCAGCCATGAGCTCAAGACTCCGATCACTGGGATTCGCGGGGCGGCGGAGCTTCTGCGGGACCAGTGGGAGAGCATGAGCGATGACCAGCGTCGTCGCTTCGCCGACAACATCGACCACGACGCCGCGCGCATGCAGCGCTTGGTCAGCCGCCTTTTGCACTTGGCGCAGATCGAAAACGCGCCCGATCCGACAGAGCAGGTTCCCGTCGAAGAATTCTTCCGTGCGCTGGCCGATCGTTATCCTGCGGTGACGCTGACGCTGGATGCGCCGCCACGCCACGTGCTGATCAGCTCGGATCACCTGCGGTCGGCAGTCAGCAACTTGATCGACAACGCGCTGCGCCATGGGGCCGGCAAGCCGATCGGGCTGCGCGTGTACGGCCAAGCGGGCCGGCTGTGCGTCGACGTTTCAGATGAGGGAACCGGCATCAGCCCCGCCAATCAAGCTCGCCTGTTTCAGCGCTTCTTCACGACGGCGCGCGATGACGGAGGCACAGGCCTGGGCTTGGCCATCGTGCGTGCGGTCGCCGAACGCCATGGCGGTCGTGTCGACTACACCACATCGGATCGCGGCACGACCTTCACCCTGCGCATCTGATCGGCACGCGTTTTCCCGTCGCTACGAACAGCAGTTGGAGGGAAGAAACTGCGCAGCCCAGTGCTCGATCGCTGCGGTCGCAGGTGCCGGTCTTGGCATGACGCAGTCCGTTGCCGTGCCGCTACGCATCCGGTCCGGGCGTGGGGTGGACGGCCTGCATCAGCAGATGAACGGCGTACAGGAACTGCAGGTTGCAGCCGGTGCAGAAGTATTCCGGGTCGCTGGGCAGCGCGATGCGTCCGTCGATAAAGTGGTGCAGCAGGTGACCGCTTCTTGCGTCGAACAGGTGCGTGCGAACGAAGTCCAAGACGAACAGCGCTTCATCGAAATAGCGCACCTGCCCGGTGTTCTGAAACAGCAGCGTAAAAGCCAGGGTCAAGTAGTTCTGGCTGGAAAGCGTCGAGTAGTCTTCGGTCTTGGCCCCCATGGCAGCTGCGCTGTAGGGCGAGTGATAGCCGCCCCGCGGACTGCGCAGCGGCTGTATCGCTGCGTAGACCTGTTCGGCCCGACGCAGGAAGTCGACTTCGTGCGTCCGTTCGTAGAAACGACAGAGCACCAGCATCATCATGGTGTTGGGATACAGCTCTAATAAATCATCACGGGGGCTAATCCGATAGCGCGTGCCATCCCACGCTTTGGCATCGATCGCGGAAAGAATGCTGCGCGCCATCTCGATTCGATCGGGGGCCGTTTCACCGCCGATGTACGTTGCGTACTGCAGGTTCAGCAAGGCCACGCCTGCGCTGATCGCCGTCGGGCCATACGTCTTGATGGCAAACATGCCGGCGTCGATGTCGATGTAATAGCCCAGCGCCACCGCAAAGCCATTCATCACATCCAGGGTCGCATCCAGCTGCGCCAAGCCGCGGCGATCTGATGTGGCTGCGCTGTACTCGATGAGACCCAGCGCCGACATCATCACCTCTTCCAAGTTTTCGATGAAGTACGCGCGGTCGCTCTGCGCGCGCACAAGCGTGCGCAGGTTGTGATCCGCTGCGGCCCGCGCCAGCGTGCGATGTTCCGGCAGACGCGGCGCCCCATCGTCCCCACGCAGCGACGGAGTGTTGGCATAAAAGGCGGTGCCGTAGTACGGCGCATCACCATAGTGCTGATCCCAGGCGCCGTCGTTCTGCGGAAAGCGCAGCGCGCTGTGCTGCATGGCGACGTAGAAGTCGGACAGCTCTTGCGGCAGCTCGGTGCGCGGCGCGCAGCCGATCCACAACACACACAGCCCGGCCACAAGAAGCTGAAAAAACCGATCCGTCGCACCGCACGGTTGCACAGCGATTCGTCGTTTGATCATCGTGACGTCCTCTGCGCGCGAACATAGCGAAACTGCGCGGCGCCGGGTGACTGCAGTTCGCGCCAACCAGCCAAGTCCTCCGCACGGCCCACAAGCACGGAGCAAACAACAGATGTGGCAGCGGATTGTGTTGACTGGCGGCAGCGACGCGGCAAGATGCCACGCATGTCAAAACCCAAGCTGACCTACTTTGATGCTCCCGTAAGTCGCGGTGAAGAGTGCCGCTTGGCCCTGCACATCGCAGGCATCGACTTTGAAGACGAACGGATCAAGTTCGCCGACTGGCCGGCCCGAAAGCCCAGCACTCCCTTCGGTTCATTGCCGGTGTTCACGGTGCCTGGGCATCCGCAGCTAGCGCAGACCAACGCCATCTTGACCTTGATTGGCCGCCGTCATGGTCTGCACCCCAAGGACGACTTCCAGGCCGCACAGCACGAGTCGGTCATGGCCTCTGTCGAAGATCTGCGCGGAGCCATTCGGCCCAGCATGGTGACCAAAGATCCCGAAGAGAAAAAGCGCCTGCGCGAAGAGCTAGCGCGCGACACCATCCCGACCTGGGCCAACAACGTCGAACAGCTGATCGGCGACGGCCCGTTCTTTGGTGGCGCGACGGTAAACGTCGTCGATCTGAAGCTGTTCGTCACGCTGCGCTGGCTGCGCAGCGGCGTGCTGGATCACATTCCTGCCGACCTGCTAAACGGCTTCCCCAAGCTGCTGCGCGTGCAAGACGCCGTTGGGGAACACCCGCGCGTCAAAGACTGGTATCAAGCGAAGGCCTAGCGGCGCGCGCGACTGCAGCCGCCCGGACCGGCGCAGGATGGCGAAGTCCGGCCGCCGCTGAATCGCTGAGCGCGTGCGGATTACAGCGAGCGCAGGAAGGCGACCAGATCGGCGGTCTCGGCTGCGGATGGTTGGGCAAGCTTGAAGAAGCGAACCTTGCGACCGATGACATCGGTCAGTGTGGGGGCACTGCCGTCGTGCAGATAGGGGGCGCTGTCGAACAGCCCGTTTAGGCTGGGCGTATCGAACAGGCACGCTTCGCGCGGGCTGCCGTCATACGCAGGGCTTGGCTGATCGGCATGCGGCATCGTGGCGCAGGTGCCGACATCGTGCAGGGTCAGCGGCCCCTTCAAGTCAAGGCTTGGGTTGCCGCTGCCGCTGTCGGTGTAGCGCGGACCGCTGTGACAGCGCTGGCAGCCCAGACGCA
>JAYRFD010001291.1:0-1755 GCA_041908565.1 Polyangia bacterium
AGCGGGCCCCGACATCACCGCCGCTTACAGTCGCAGCGGCGGCAGCGCGGACCACGAGGGCTTCACGGGCTCGGTCGGCAGCACCGCGCCGATCCACGACACGCCGCGCACTCCCGGCGACGTCGCCCGCGTCATCGCCGGCATCAGCCCATGCACGCTGGTCAGCGGCATCACCGGCGCCTGCATCCGCGCCAAGAAGTCGTCCAGCGTCTGCACCGAAAAGTGCCACCGATCTTGTTCCGGCAAGATCAGCTCGCCTCGCGCCAGGGTCCGCAGCACGATCGTCGCCGCGTCACGCGGCAGCGACGCCATGTTCCGCTGAAACTGCGCGCTGTAGTGGAACCACTGCTCGACAACGGAAATAGTGTCGCCAATCACCGACGGGAATTAGAAAATGCTGGGGTGATTGTGGTCCAACTGTGGTCCATCGGATGCGCCCAGAAGGGGGCGGGAAGTGACTGTTGACAGTCAGGGTCTTGGGGGCTGCATGTCCAGGCTCAGACCCGCTAAACGCTCGCTTTGTCGGGCGCATTCGGTGCGGCGCGATAGGCTTGGCGCGGGTGGTTTGGGCTGGATGGGAAACGCAGGACAAGGCGCGCCTGCTTGACCAGCGCGTTCAGGTAGTGGTTCTGCAGCGTGGCCGGCTGCCGGTCGAGCAGCGCTGCCAGCTCCCCCGTTGTCAGGAAGTGGTCGCGACAGATCGAAAGCAGGGTGGCTTCGACCCGCTCGCGCGGCACCTTGCGTCGGCCGTGCACGGGCGCGGCCAAGGTTCGCAGCGCATCCCACTCCGGCGAGCCGGGCGCGATCTGTTGGGAGTCGCCCGCCAAATGTTGGGAGCTCTCGCCCGAATGTTGGGAGCTTTCACCCAAATGTTGGGAGCTTTCGCCCAAATGTTGGGAGTCCGTAGGCGCCGCATCGGAGCGAGGCGGCACAGGTTCGGAGCGACTGCTAGATGCTCTGCCTGCTTGAGCGGTGGATGCTGCAGACGCTGCGGCGGATGCGGGCGCACGTCGGGTCGCAAACAGCTCAAGCTCGGCCGGCTGTTCCCCGGGCAGGTAGTACACGGTGCCGCGTCCCGCGCCTTCCGACACCAGGAAGCCTTGCTGCACCAGCCGCGACAGGGTCTTGGTCAGATCGTGCGGGTGGTCCGTTGTGATCTGCGAAAGCCGCTGATGCGTGACCCGCCCTTCGATGCTGGCGGTGGCGAGCGCAAGCCGCTCGACCCCCCAGCCGGTCCAGGAAGTCCTGATCCGACAGCGCAGTCCAGGGATGGTCCGGTCGCGTGGTCTTGAAGATCTGGCGATAGGCCGACAGCGTCTCGCCATCCAGGTCCGCAAGGCCAAAGCCCGGCAGGATGCGCGCGTCGCGCTCGTCCTCGACCTGCTCGGCCCGCATGCGGCGAACGGTCTCATCGTCGACGCGATAGTCGCCTTCGCCGCGCCGACGGAACGTACCGCCCAAGGGACTGGGGCCGACGTAGACCGGCCTTTCGTGCCGGCTGGCGCGTGGCACGCGGATCGCGATCAGCACCTTGCCGACGACGGTCAACAGGTCGACATCGGCATCGCGCAGCAGGTTCGCGCTGACCCGCTGCCGGTTGCTCAGCGCATCCCACAGCTCTTTTTTGATCTTCTCGGGACGCTCGATGCCGACGACGCTCCACGATCCAGATGCGTCCTCGCGAACCCCCAAAAGGATGCGCCCGCCCTGCGTGTTGGCCATCGCGCTGTACGTCTCGAACACGCTGCGCGGCAG
>JAYRFD010001292.1:0-1834 GCA_041908565.1 Polyangia bacterium
ACCTATCGCCAGATCGGGCCGGGTTTCTTGCGCACCGAACGCATCAACACCCTGCTTGCCCGCGAAGGCCCGGAAAAGGTCTGGCAGTGCCGCAGCTAGCCAAGGGACGCACGGTCTCGCTGGTCAATCCGTACCGCGGCCTGTCGGCCTTTGATATCGAGCACGCCGAGTGGTTTTCGGGGGGCTCGCAAGCGGTGGCCGAATACCGCGCGCACATGCGCCGGATGCTGTCGTCACCCAGCGCCGCGCGCCTGCTGCCACTGGTGGGACCCAGTGGCTGTGGCAAGTCTTCGCTGCTGCGGGCAGGGATCCTGGCTTCCTGTCTGCGCGGATCGCCTGCCAACGCAGCTGCGCCCGCGACCGCAGATGCGCCTGCGACCGACCGCGCGACCGCGTAGATCGCCCGACCAAGGCCGCCCGGACCGAGTAAAGTAGCGGGCGATGCCTGAGGTCGAAGAGACGCCCTACCTGCTGCTGGGTGGCGAGCGCGTGGTCCGCGAGATCGTCGAGCACTTCTACGATGCGATGGGTCGAGACGAGCCCGAGCTAACGCGCCTGCACCGCTGCGATGAAAACGGCCAGGTCTGCCGCGAGAGCCGCGATCGCTTCGCGCTGTTTCTGATCGGCTGGCTGGGCGGACCGGATGACTACATGCAGCAGTTCGGGCACCCGCGCTTGGGGATGCGCCATGCTCGGGTTCCTATCGGAACGGCCATGCGCGATGCTTGGATGCGCGCCATGACCACGGCGCTCAACGAAGTCGGGATCCGCGGCCCGGTGCGCGCGTTTCTGAACCAGCGCTTCGCCGAAGTCGCTGATTTTCTGCGCAACACCGACGGCTGATACGCCGCCGAACACCGCCGATCGCCGACCGCAGGGATGGGGCCGCGCGGGCTCTTTTGCGCACGTTGTGAAGGTTGTGAACAACGTGTGAACAAGCGATGACCACGGTTTGTCGCATCGCAGCGCGCGGTCATCACCTTTCCATGAGCCGGTCATTTTCTGCTCACAGCCAGGCGCCAGTCTTGGGGAATGGAAACGCCGTCGCAAGACGGAATCCCTTCACCTTGCACGTAGGAGCCGAGCATGATCACAACTTCTGGTACGTCGCGCTTGCTGGGAACCGCGCTGGCCCTGTGGGTCGTCAGTGGCTGCGGCAGCACATACACGATCTTGGATCGCAGCAGCATCCAGGTCAGTCCCAACTCGGAAGCGGTGGCGCAGACCGTGCTGCCCCAGACGGTTCGCACGCCGCAGCTCGTCCAGCTTTTGGCGCAGGCCGATGCGGTGTATCAGCTGCAGCTGAACAACCTGCAAGAACGCCGCAACAAGGTGCGAGCCCGCAAGCGCGATCTGCAGTTTGCCGCCTACGGTCTGATGAGCGGCGCCGCGCTGGGCGTCGGCGGCTTGGCCATCGGCGCATCGACCGGCGCGGAAAACTCGACTGGCGCGCTGCTGGGCGCGGGTGCGGTCTCGCTGGTCGGTCTGGGCGTGGGCACCTTGCTGCAAGTGTCCGCCGCCATGCAGGAAGAGCCCAGCGTCACCGATGACAAAGCCCGCGTCTTGCAGCGCAGCTACGAATCGATGCTGGAGCGCGTGCGAAACCTGGCCAGTCAGCCGGGCAGCTCTCTGCACGAAGTGCAGCAGACCCAGTCGCAGATCGCGCTTTTGGTCGAGTATTTCATCAGCGAAGCACGCCAAGTGAAAGTGAAGGGGTAAGCCATGTCGCAGCACACCGTGACATCACTCTGCACATCCTTCTGCACATCCCTGAATACGCGCGCCGCGTTCCATCTTCCGACGGGGCGCTTGCCACAGCCACCGCGCCCAATCC
>JAYRFD010001293.1:0-8073 GCA_041908565.1 Polyangia bacterium
ACCGGACAGCTCAAAAGGCAGGGCCAGCTGAACCTTCTTACGATCGGACAGCGGCAGATCCAAAAGACGCAGCGTCACGCCTTCTGACAGCGCGACGATCGTCGTCTCGCTCTTGGGCTTGATCTCGGCCAAAACAATCGACAGCGCGCGCAGCTGACGTTCAAACAGGCTTGCGTGTTCCGCCGCGTGATCGGTGGCCGGCGCAGCCTCTGCAGTCAGGTCCTGCTCGTTGGATTCAGCGGTCTCAGCGCCCTCGATCAGCGCCGGCGCCACAACATCGGGAGCCGGCACCCGCGCTTCAAAAATCCCCACCAGCTGTGCGCTGCGAAAGCCCGCTTCAATGCGCGCGACTTTCACCGCGTAACTGCCAAGGTCTATTCCTAGTATCGTGCTGGCCATTGGGTTCCCCGAAAGCTCAAGCGCCGCGTCGACGGAGCCTTAGTCGATGCGGTAGTAAAGCCAGGTCCCGCGCGTGCAGCTTGGGTGGCCTGTGCAAAGAGGGTTGAAGTTGGCGCGCCGAGTGTCCCAGATGCCGCGAATATGCACCTGCGTCATGCGATTGGCGCCACGCTGCACCAAGCCGGTGGAGTCGATTCGGTAGTAGCGTCGCGGGTTCTGGTTGCCGTTGCCGCGGTCGCGAATGAACTGCGCCAGCGCACCGGGGCACATGGGAATCGGTCGCAGGCCCGTCGTCGGGCGAGGCGGCGCGTTCATCCCGGTCATGGATGCCAGGCTGTCGGCAAGCTGCGGGACGTTGGACAAAGCGGGACTGCAGATCAGGTTGGACAATAGATCGACCGCATCGCTGCCGGTGCTTGGGCTGCCCGGCGGACCTCCCGGTTTCTTGGACGCCACGACCGTTGTGGTGGGCGCCGCAGCGACGGGAGCCAGGGTCGGACACTGCTTCGTATCCACCTGACACTTGGGAATCGACAGCTGCTGCGCCAAGGTTCGCAGCGCCGGTAGGCCCGTCTTCAACAGGCCCGTGATCTGCTGCGCCACGATGGCGGTATTTGGATCGAACACTGCATTTTTGTCGGCCGCGCTGGCTGCGATCATCGCGCCGACCAGCGGCCAGGCAGTGGGCTCAATGGCGCTGGCCAAGACGCGGCAGTCTGTGGTGTTGCCGGCGCTGGTGCCGCCGTATGCGGTGAACATCTCGCCGAAGGCGCCCCAGAAGTCTTCGCTGACGCCGCGCACCTGCAGCATCTCTTCCACGGTGTCCAGGTAGTGGTTGTGCGCTTCATAGCGATCGGTGCCGCGGTCGTAGCGTTCTTCACTGGCCGAAGCCGGCCCCATGGGGTTAAAGCGCAGCGGATCAACATCGCCCCAGTCGATGAGAGCCGTCGGCAAGTCTTCGCGCGTGATGACGATGCCATCCCGATCCGCGGTGTTGAACATGCGGTCGTAACGCTGCGGTCGGATCAGGTTGTAAAGCAGGTTGTACAGGTTGCGCTGCTGCTGGGCATAGGCATTCACGCCACCGCCACAGTTGATTGGGAACTTGCCCTCTTCCGACGCGATCACCAGATCCAGGTTGGTCCCTTGCGGCGTGCCCAGACCTTCGACGTTGCGCAGGTCGATGCCGACCAAGCCGCCCAGACCTTCGCGCGCTTCGCTGTCCCCCGACAAGGCCTTGGCCAAAAAGCCTGCGTAGTCGGTGATCACGATGGCATCGCGCATCTCGGGCGGCAGCATCTGCAGCATGCCCTGCAGGCCGTCTTGCACCGCGGTCAAAAGCTGACCCAGCTGCATGCCCGATCGCGCCAGGTATTCCGAGCGCAGCTGATCGCGGCTGTTGATCGCCGCTTCCAGCTCGATCTGAGCGGTGTACGCAAAGTCAGCCGCCGTCGCGCCAATGATGGCGGTGGTGACAACCACGACCAGAATCGCCACGCCCCGCTCACGCAGCGACGGTTTCTTGCGCTTGGCGCCTGCGGCCTGGGCGTCACTCGCAGCGACTTCCGTCTCTGCCGATTGCTCTTTAGAAGCAGCGCTCGAAGGCCCTGGAATGGGAGTGTTGTTGCGCATCACTGACTCTGCGGCCCCGTGTCCAGAAGTTGGATCATGGCCAAGCGGGTCTCGCTCATGAAGGCCATGTCGTTGCCGTTTTCGTCGTGCACAACCAGACGGACGCGGACGCGGCTGGGCAGACGGTTGGGAAAGCCGTCGGCGCTGGTTGTGCGCCAGTTTTCCAGCCACTCTTTGCGATCCGGGTGGTAGTACGCGATCTCAAGCCGCACGACGTCATCGCACAGAAGCTCGACTTCCCCTGGCACGTTTTCGAAGCGGTCGGCCTGCAGGCGACGCGTCTCTTTGCGGTACAGGTTCAGGCGCCGCGGATCGTCGGGATCGCGGCCCGAAAAATAACCAACGGCTGCGGTGTCACCTTCTTTGCTGTCGGCATACAGGCGCTGATGTCCGAAGTAGGAAAAGCGCAGCTCATCGATATCGGGGCGACGCTGTCCTTCGAAAAACGTGCGCGGGGTCTGCTCAGTACCAGGCACGTTGTTCTGGCTCAAATACGACATCTGCACATCGCGCAGGATGCGGTCCATCGCCACGCGAGCGGCGCGATATCGCGTCAGGTTCCCTTCGATCAGACGACGCGTGCGGAAGGTCTGCTGGAAGGAACCCCAGACCAGCACCGTGATGCTCGCCAGGATGCTCATCGCGATCATGACCTCGATCAGCGTAAAGCCTGCTGCCCCACGCGCTGCTGCATCGCGAGCAGTGCGTTTTGTGCGTGGCATATAGCGGATCGAAAGGAGCATGTGCTGGTTTGCTTTCGCCTTACATCGGCATCGACGGCACGCGGCGCATGTCGGTATAGAACGTCACGACTTCAACCTTCTGTTCGCCCTTGCCGGCTTCGTCCCAGGTGATACGCACGGTGACGCGTCGGATGCCTTGCTCAAGCATCTCTTTGACGGGGCCGATCATGCCGCCGATGTTGCTGCCCAAGTTCGCGCCAGCGCCGCCTGCCGCCCCCGACGGAGGGCTTCCCGATGCCGCGCCGCCAATCTGCTGCTTGTCTTGGATCAGCTTGGTGGCCGCGGCCTGGATATCGCTGACGTTGGGCAAGCGAATCCGTTCGATCGTGCGCGACCAGGTGTAGCGCTTGAATTCGTCTTCCTTGTACTCGCCGTGTTCCTCTTTCACGCCGGCTTCATCGGTGAAGCCTTCGACGATGAACTTGTCTTCCAGTTCCACCAGCTTCTGCCGGCACAGGAACGTGGCCGTGGTCATCAGTCGAGCGTGATTCGCGACGCGCACCGCCCGCGTCACCGACAGCGTCAGGCCGGTCAGAACGCCTGCCAGGATCGCCATGGCCAGCATGACTTCGACCAAGGTGAAGCCGCGACTGCGCGATGTCTGACGTGACATCAGCGGCCTCCTTTACCGACGCCGTCGTCGCCGGTGCCCAGCGAAAAGTCACGCGGCGTGGCAGCGCGCCCGGGCAGAACTTCCACGCGCCCGGTCAGCGCATGAACCAGCAGCGAAAACTGATCGTCATCGGCTGGGTTGTCCGATTCGGGCCCGATGTGAATCAGCGCGCGTTCGGTATGTCCGTCGGGAAAGAAGTGCAGATAGGCATGGCCCGTTCGATACGCTTCGCTCTGCCTTGGCGTCAGCACGTCCAGGATGCGCGCGCGCGACAGGCGCACCGGCTTTAGCTGGCTGTCGACATAGGCGGCAAACTTGGGACGTCGCGGCGACGGAGGCGGCAGAAGCTCGCCCGACACGCCGCTCGGCTGACCTTTCTGATCTTCTTCTTGGGCGCGGCGATCTTCGACATCGCGATCCTCGCCGCGGCCATTGCGCGATGCGCGCTCGCTGGTGTTCAACAGCACGCGCGCATCCGCTTTTTCCAGCCGGTACGAGTTGTCTTCAAAGTTGATGTGCAGCCGGTAGTACGAGCCCGTCGAAATCGCGCGGTCATAGCTGTACCGAATCGCGGCCGCCAGCTTGGTCGCTGTGCTGCGGATCTCGCTGCGAACCAGCGAACGGAACCCCAAGATCGCGCCACCCGCCACCAGGCCACCTATGGCCATGACGAGCATGATCTCGATCAGCGAGTACCCGCCTTCGCGCTGTCTGCAAGCGACCCTCATGACTCTGTACTTCGTGCCTCTGTGCGTGCTGCGTCGGTGCAACCGGCCTCTTGGCTTCGGGGACTAGGGCTTCTTGGCGTCCTCTTCCTCCCACGACTTGATGTCGTCGGGAGTGCCTTCCTTGCCGTCCTTGCCCAAGCTCATCAGATCGATGTCGTTGTTGTGCTCGCCCGGGCACTTGAACTGGAAGGGATGTCCCCAGCCGTCTTTGGGTTCTTTGTTCAGGTGCTTCTTTTCCACCAGCGAGGCCAGGCTGGGCGGACACGACTCACCGCCATCGGCCTGCCAGGTGACAACGGCCTGCTCGATGATGTGCATCATGCGGCGCGTCTCTTTGCGGCGCGACCGTTCCAGCATGGCGAAACCACCAAAGCCAGCGGCGCTCATCAGCATGCCGATGATGGCCATGACGATCATGATCTCGACAAGGTTGTAGCCAGCCTGGCGACGGCGAGCCTGCGGGCTCAGCAAGTCCTGACGCTGTGCCCACAGCCGGCGGCTCTGCACCAGGATGGTTCGGATTCGTTGTGTGAAGCGCGTCATCTCTCTCTCCTTGCCCAAGCTTGGTTAGTTCGCGAATTCGTTCATCGCCATGATCGGCATCAGGATGCTGAACACGACAAAGCCGACGGCGCTGCTCATCAGCATGATCATCAGCGGCTCCAGAAGTGCAGTCATGCGAGCCAGTTTCATGTCGACTTCGATGTCGTACGCGGCGGCGACGTTTTCCAGCATCTGTTCCAGCTGACCCGACCGTTCACCGACGGCAATCATGTGGCAGACGACCGCCGGGAACTGGTTCGATCGACGCAGCGGCTGCGCGATCGACTCGCCTTCGCGGATCGACTCGCGTGCTTCTTCGACCACTTTTGTCAGCACCATGTTGCCCAGCACGTTCTTGACGATTTCCATGGCGCGCAGAAGCTGCACACCGGAAGCCAGCATGGTGGCCAGCGTCTTGGCAAAGCGACTGACCGCGACCATGCGCGCCAGTGGACCAAAAATCGGCAGCCGCAGCACCGTGGTGTCCCAGGTCAGCCGCCCATTGGGGGTCCGCAGCCAGCGACGCACCATGTACGCCACGCCGCCCAACAAGGGCAGCACCAGCCACCACCAGTCGGTCAATAGCGACGATGCAAAGATCAGAAGCTGCGTATTCCACGGCAGCACGCGCCCATTGTCGGCGTATAGCGCCGTCACTTTCGGCACGACGCTCTGCATCAAGATGGCCATGATGCCGCTGCCCATCAGAGTCATGGCCGCGGGATAGAACAGCGCGGTGACCACCTTGCTGCGCAGCTTGTTCTGCGCTTCCAAGAAGTCCGCCAGGCGGAACAGCACGGCTTCCAAGTTGCCCGCCGCTTCGCCGGCCGAGACCAAGTTGGTGTAAAGCTCGACGAAGATGCGCGGATGGCGTCCCAAGGCCTGCGACAAGGACATGCCTTCATTGACCTGCACCTTGATGTCGGAAAGCACGCGCTTCAGCCCCGGCCGTTCGGCCTGTTCGATCAGGGCCGCCAGCGCTTCGCTTAGCTGCACGCCAGCGCGAAGCAGCGTCGCAAGCTGCCGCGTCAAGATGGCGATGGTCTGGGGGTTGGCGTCGCTGCGTTCCGACAGCCAGCTTAGCCAAGCCAGCGGTGACAGCGTGTTGCGGACAGCACCGATGTCGATGCCACCGCTCGACCGGCGACGCGTCCCTTCTTGGGCGCGGCCTTTGCCCGAACCTGCGGCTGCACCGCCGACCGTCGGGGCTTCGCGTACGTCGGTCAGCAGCACGCCATCGCGGCGCAGAGCGGCACGCAGACCACGCGGGCTGTCAGCGTCCTTTACGCCGCTGACCGGCTTCCCTTTGCTGTCGAACCCTTTGTATTGGAAGACCGGCATCGTCCTGGCCTGTACGTTGTTGCTGTGTTCCTAGTCGTGCGTTCGCGCTGTCGTCGGATGCTCGTCAGTTCGCATCTTCTGCGGTAATCAGCAGCACTTCCTGCAACGAAGTGATGCCTGCCATCACCTTGCCGGCGCCATCCATTCGCAGCGTGCGCATGTTGGCATCCAAGGCCGCCTTCTTGATCGTCGCTGCATCCGACTTCTTCAAGCTCAGCGAACGAATCGTTTCATCGATGTGCAAAAGCTCATAGATCGCGGAACGGCCGCTGTATCCGCGACCGCGACATGCGGAGCAGCCGCCCTCGTGCACACGGAAAAGCTGACCACTCGGCGGCGGCGGCGCCTTGGTCTTGTACGCCGGCATGTGCAGCGTGCCCGATCGAAAGCGCGCGACATCCAAGCCCAGCCGCATCAGCTCATCGTCTTCGGGGCGATACAGCTCGCGGCATTCGATACACAGGCGGCGAACCAAGCGCTGCGCCAGCACACCCGACAGTGAAGATGTCACCAAGAAGGGCTCGATCCCCATGTCGATCAAGCGCGTCACGGCGCCCGCCGCATCGTTGGTGTGAATGGTCGAAAACACCAAGTGACCGGTCAGCGAAGCCGTGATCGCCATCGAGGCAGTCTCTTGATCGCGGATCTCACCGACCATGATGACGTCGGGATCGTGTCGCAAGAAGCTACGAATGGCCGATGCAAAGGTCAGCTCGATCTTGGGATTGACCTGCACCTGCGAGATGCCTTCCAGCTGATACTCGACGGGATCTTCGACCGTAAGGATGTTGATATCCGGCGTGTTGATCTTCGACAGAGCCGCGTACAGCGTCGTCGTCTTGCCGGAACCGGTGGGCCCCGTGACCAGCAAGATGCCGTGCGGACGCGACACCAAGTCGTACATCATCTGCAGGTGGTCTTCGCCGAAGCCAAGGTCCGATAGATCCAGCAACACCGCGCTGCGATCCAAAAGACGAATGGTGATGCGCTCGCCAAACGACGATGGCACCGTCGCCACACGCATGTCGATGTCTTTGCCGGCGATCTTGCGGCGAATGCGACCGTCTTGCGGCAGGCGCTTTTCGGCGATGTTCAAGCCGGCCATGATCTTCACACGCGCGACGATCGAGTTGATGAAGGCACGCGGCGCGCGCTTGTGTTCCTGCAGATCGTTGTCGATGCGGAAGCGCACGACGAAGTCCTTTTCGCGCGGCTCCATGTGAATGTCGGACGCGCGCTCGCGCACGGCCTGAAAGATCACCGAGTTGACCCAGCGAATGATCGGTGCTTCGTCGCTGACATCGACCAAGTCGACGTCTTCTTCGGTCTCCTCTTCAGTGGCGGTCTCGCCTTCCTTTTTCTCAAGCTCGGTGTCGATGCGGCCGCGTGAATAGACCTTGTTGATCGCCTCGACAATCTGCGCTTCAGGAACCAGGACCGGCTCGACTTCGCACTCTGCGGCTTGGCGCACGTCGTCCAGCACGTGCACGGCCGTCGGGTCGGCGATGGCGACTTCAACCAGATCGCGCTCGGCATCGCGCGAGAGCAACAGCACGCGCTGCGCCTTGGCGAAGTTGATCGGCACGCGCTGCGCAAGCTCGGCATCGACGCGCTCGGGCGATAGCTCGGTCAGGACGGGCAGATCGAACTGACGCCCCAGGGCCCGCAGGACATCGATCTC
The DNA here is from genome assembly GCA_041908565.1 of Polyangia bacterium. Classification (GTDB taxonomy): domain Bacteria; phylum Myxococcota_A; class Polyangia; order Palsa-1104; family JAEUJZ01; genus JAEUJZ01. The sequence goes on from JAYRFD010001293.1 coordinate 7,681, forward strand.
CGTTACAACTTTGCGTCGGACCAGGATCTCACCCAGGCGCGATCCTTCGATCTGCATGCCGGGCTGTCGACGCTGTTCGCTCTGTTCAAGCAGGGCATCACGAATGATGTCGTCACTGACCCCAAAGTGATTGCGCAGGATGGTTCCCAGCGCACGCGGCGGGGCCGGCTTGACAGAGGCTCCGGTCACCCGCTGTTCACCGGATGACTTGGCGCCGCCACGCGGGTCGGCGCCACTTGCCGGCTTGCCCGCGCCCGAGGCCGGCACGATGCGATGCTCGCCCGAAGCCTTGGGCGAGGTCTTTCCTCCCATGCTGCGCATCGACGGCGGCAGCGGTGGAGGATTGCGGCGACCACTGGGTGGATCAGGCAGTGCCACGATCGACTCCTACTG
>JAYRFD010001294.1:0-9408 GCA_041908565.1 Polyangia bacterium
CGCAACCACCAGTGCGGCTCCGGTCAGCAGCGCGCCTGCCAAACCCGAACCCCGCCCCGCCGTTGCCAAGGCCGCCGAGGCCACAAGCAAGGCCGCCAGCAAGCCGGTGGCCGACGCCAAAGCCAGCCCAGCGTCGACCGGCGCAGCACCGGCCAGCGTCGCCAGCAAGTCGACTGCAGCCAGCCCAGCAGCCAGCCCAGCGACCAGCAAACCCAGCGCCGCCAAGCCCAGCAGCAAGGCAGAGCCAGTGGCCGATGCACCCAGCAAAGCCGCGGCCAGCAAGCCCGTGGCCGCCGCCCCGACCGCCAGCAAGCCGTTGACCGAAGCAGTCAGCCAAAAGGCCAGCCCGGCCCCGGTCCAAGCTCCAGTCCAAGCCCCCGTCCAGGCTGCGCAGCCTGCCGCCAAGCCGGTCAGCCAAGCCAAGCCAGCCCCGGCGACCAAGCCCGCCAGCACGGCGGCGGCGGCGCCGACCGCCAAGCCCGCAGCCGCCGCCAGCCCGACGACCAGCGCAGCCCCCGTGGCAGCCAGCAGCAAAGGCGCGGCCGCCAGCAAGCCTGCGGCGGAAAAACCGGCGGCCAAGGCCACCCCAGCAGCCAAGCCCGCCGCTTTAGGCATCAAGATCCCGACGCCCAGCAAGATCAAGCAGCCGCTTATCTTTGATGAATCGGACGTGTCGCAGCCGCAGACCAACGAGTCACCGTCGCAGTTCTTCCGCCTGCTCGACGCGCGCCTAGAGGACGACGAATAGGCGCCTGACCGCTAGCCCGCGCAGCCAATCCCCGCCCGCACCTCTGTTCGACTTGACCAGGCCGCCAGGCCAGACCGCCAGCTTCCATCCCCCGCGCAGTTCCGTTTATCGCCGCCGCTGGCTGTGGCACAGTGCGCGCCATGCCGCGCAAACGTCATGTCGAGCCGTCGCGGGACGAGTCTGGCCCCGTGCCCATCGCGCACAGTGGGCCGCTGTCCGTGGCCGGCTCTCGATCGGGCAGCGTGCCGACGCGACTGCCTGACTTGGATCCATCGGTCGCCCATCGCGAAGACCAGTTCGACGCCGCGCTGCGACCGCGCAGCTTCGACGAGTACATCGGCCAGCACAAAGTCGTCGACAACCTGAAGGTCTTTGTCGAAGCCGCACGCCGCCGTGGCGAAGCGCTGGACCACGTCTTGTTCTGCGGTCCCCCCGGCCTGGGCAAGACCACGCTGGCCCACCTGATCTCGACGGCGCTGGGCGTCAGCCTGCGTCCCGTCGGGGCACCCGCCATCGAACACAAAGGCACGCTGGCCAGCTACCTGACCAGCCTGGGCGAACGCGATGTCCTGTTCATCGACGAAATCCACCGCCTGCAGCCGGTCGTCGAAGAGTATCTGTACCCCGCGATGGAGGACTATCGCATCGAGATCCCCGTCGGCGAAGGTCCCGCCGCGCAGCTGATTCATATGAAGCTGCCGCGCTTCACCTTGGTCGGCGCGACGACGCGCACCGGCCTTCTGACATCGCCCCTGCGCGACCGCTTCGGCATCGTGCTGCGCCTGGACTACTACGCCCCCAGCGAGCTGGCCGAGATCGTCGCTCGATCCGCCGATCGCATGCAGATTCGCATCCGTCGCGAAGCCTGCCTGGTGATTGGTCAGCGGGCCCGCGGCACGCCCCGCATCGCCAACCGCCTGCTGCGCCGCGTGCGTGACTTCGCCGAAGTGGCCGGCGTGCGCGAGCTATTGCCGCAAGCCACCGGCGAGTGGCTGTCGCGCCTGGGCGTCGATGCGCTGGGCCTGGATGACATGGATCGTTCGCTTCTGCGCGGCCTCATCGAGCGCTTCGACGGCGGCCCCGTCGGCATCGAGTCGCTGGCATCTGCCGTCGCCGAAGAGTCCGACACGCTGGAAGACGTCTACGAGCCCTACTTGATCCAAGAGGGCTTCATCATGCGCACGCCGCGCGGCCGCGTGGCCACCCGACGGGCCTACGAACACCTGGGACTGAAGCCCCGCGATCCCGTCGCCCGCACCGGCAGCCTATTCCCCGCAATGGACGACGACGACGACGGCGAATGACCGACCGGCGGAGGCTACGTCCACAGCTTGATGCCGCCCAGCAGGCCGGCCACATTTTCGACGCGCTTGACGTTGTCCGGTAGCTCGCCCTTGAGCTTTTCTGCGTTGCCGCCGCCGATGTAGATGACACGCGGATTAAAGATGCGCTGCACCAAGGCCAAGATCGCGCGCACCCGCTTGTTCCACTTGCCGTTGCCCGCTTCCAGCCGCGCCGCATTGCCAATCGCTTCTTCGTACGTGCGGCCCTTGCGGAAGGGGTGGTGCGCCATCTCCAGATTAGGGACGTAGCGTCCGTCGACAAACAGGGCAAAGCCCATGCCCGTGCCCAGGGTCAGGACCAGCTCAACACCGTGCCCGGCGATTACACCCAGGCCCTGGATGCCGGCGTCGTTGAGCACTCGCGTCGGGCGTCCGCTCAAGTCCTGCAGGGCTTGCTGCAGGTTGAACTGCGCCCAGCTCTTGTGCAGGTTGGGCGCGCTGTGGATGACGCCGTCGACCACCACGCCGGGGAAGCCCACCGAGACGCGCTCAAACGGCGTGTCCGGCAGCATCGCCTTGATGACCGCCAGCACAGCCTGCGGCGTCGCCGGTCGCGGAGTCGGCTGACGCACGCGATTGCCGCTCTGCTGTCCCTTGGCGTCCAGCAGCATGCTCTTGACGCCGGTGCCGCCGATGTCGACGGCCAGCGTATACGGCCCCTCGGGCACCACTTCTGGCGCCGACTCTGGGGCGGGCGCCTGCTCGGTTGGTGCTTCGCTCTCGGCGGGTGCGGCGACCGGCTCCGTCGATGCGGCGCCAGCCTCCGCCGTCTGCCCGCCTTCGGTCACCGAGGTCCCCGGCCCTTCCGCCTTGGCCCCCTTGCGCTTGCCTTTGCTCTGGCTTTTGCTCTGGCGGCCTTTGCCCGATCCTGGGCTCGTAGCGTCCGAATCTGACCCAAAGTCGCTGCTATCGCTCATTTTCTCTAAATATCACGCCTAGCCGCGCCAAATCAACGCAGGCCGCCGCCCCTCGTCGTCGAGGTCACTCGAACGCAGCTGCCTTTGCCAGAGCGGATCTCTGCCATCAGCGCCAAGGAAGCCCCAAGCACCGTGCATCGGGCAAGCGCACACCCTTCAGCCCAGGTCCGCCTTCGTCGAAGGCAAGCAAGCGCTCCGGACGCCTCCCGGGGCTCTCACCGTCACCGCAGCCGCCTGCAGCGCCGCGCGCACAGTGCGAGCCAGCGATTCGGCCCCTTGGGTATCGCTGTGCAGGCACAGCGTATCGACGGACAGCAACAGATCGATCCCGTCATGCGTGCGCACCCGCCCCTGCTGGGCCAGCGCCACGGCCTGCGCCGCCACGGCATTGGCATCGGACAGCAGCGCATCGGGATGCCTGCGATCCAGCAAGGTCCCCGACGAAGCATAGCGACGGTCGGCAAAGCCTTCGGCCACGACAGGAACACCGACCGCCGCAAACCGCTGAAGCCCGCGACTGCCGGCGCGCCCCACCCAGGCCAGCGGCTCTGGCAGGCGCCGCAGCGCTTCCAGCAGTGTCTCTGCCACCTGCAGATCGTCGGCGGCCTGGTGATACAAGGCGCCGTGCGGCTTCACGTGCGATAGCGCCATGCCGGCCTGCTTTGCGATCTGCGCCAGCGTCGTGACCTGCCGCACGAACGACTCGATCAGCTGCGCCGGTTCCAGATCCATGGCCAGCCGACCAAAGTGTGCGCGATCGGGATAGCTGGGATGCGCACCGACGGCCACCCCGGCGGATCGGCAGATCGCAAGCACCGCGCGCATGCTGTCGGCATCGCCAGCATGCCCACCACAGGCGATGTTCACCGACGACAGCTGCTGAATCAGTGCCGCTTCACGACCATCGGCAAGGCGCTGGGGTAGCTCGCCGACATCGGCGTTCAGATCGATGGCCCGCGCGCTTCGCGGATCGCGGATGCCGTCCGGTGCACGGTCTGGTGTGCCGTCTGGTGTGCCGTCTGGGCGAGCAGTCATCGGGACCTCGCAGAGTGGGGAACAGGTCGGGGCAGCGTGGCCTGCGCAAGCTGGGCTTGCAGCGTCCCATACGCCGCGCGGGCCTGCAGCCAATCGACCGGCTGCAGCGCGATGCGATCGCCGGGCCGCAGCCGACCGAGCAGCGGCAGATCCGCCGCGATCACCTGCGCCAGCTTGGCATAGCCACCGGTCGCTTGCTGTTCGACGCCCAACAGAATCGGCTGACCATCGGGCGGCACCTGCACGGCGCCCGCACACACGCCTTCGGTGCGCATCATTCCCAGCGCCTGCGCGCCATCGAAGTCGGTCCACGGCAGATCGGCCTGCAGGCGAAGACCGGTGCGATTCGACTGCGCGCCGACTGTCAGCGACACGTCGGGCAGGCGCTGACGCAGAGACGGTGAAAACCAGTCTGCCTGCACGCCCCAGGTCACGCGCAGCGTCATCTGCGGTCGCAGCAGATCCAGCCCCTGCGGCGACAGAGCCAAGTCAGGAACATTCTGACTGGCGACCTGCCGCGTCGGATCCAGCACCCACAATCGATCGCCGGTCGCAAGAGGCCGTCCCGAAAGCCCGCCGAAACCACCGCGCAGATCCGTCGCCAAGCTGCCCGCGATCGAGGGCACGCACAGACCGCCGGCCACCGCCAGGTAGGCGCGGACTCCCGATCGGATCACGCCGCAGCGCAGGATCTGCCCTGCCCGAAGCTGCAGCGTCTGCCCCACTGGCACAGCGACTCCATCGATGGCCACGTCCAGGGAGCCAAGCACCGCCACGCACAGATCGATTTCAGCCTGCAGTTCAGGCCCGCGCAGGGTCAGTTCCAGGCCAGCGTCGCCGTCGGGGTTTCCCACCAAGCGATTGGCCACACGCAGCGCCACAGCGTCGGCCGCGCCCCCTGCCGAGATGCCCAGATGTGCCCAGCCTGGACGCCCCAGGTCCTGCACCGTGCTCAGCGGGCCGGGCGACAGCACGCGCAGACCCGGCACCGCTCCAGCGATGGGCGGGATCTGCGGATCCAGCGGATCGTGTGGCGACAGCGGCTCGCGAAACGCGGACGCAGGCTGCGGCACGAAGCGAACCTCGTCGCCTGGCCACAGCAGCGTGTGGGGCGTGCGGGCAAGCTGCAAAAGCGGCTGATTCGTTCGTCCCAACAGGCGCCAGCCACCGGGGCTGCGCTGCGGATAGATGCCGGCCTGGGCACCTGCAATCGCCACGCTGCCAGCGGGAACCCTCGGCCGCGGCGACGACAAGCGGGGAAGCTGCAGAGCCGGCGGCAGACCCAGCAGATAAGGGAAGCCGGGGGCAAAGCCCAGAAACGCCACGGTGTAGACCGCCGACGCGTGAAGCGCGATCACATCGGCCTCTGACAGTCCGGCGTGACGCGCGACGTCGGGCAGGTCGGGCCCCAGGTCCCCGCCGTACCAGACCGGAATGGCGTGGCAGCGCGGGGGCGGATGGCTTGCGATCGAATTGGTCGGCGGCAGGCTCTGCAGGCGCAGGCTCAGCCGTTCGGCGCAGGCGTGCGCGTCGAAGATCGCCGGATCAAAACGCAGCAGCAGCGAACGGTAACCGGCTGCCACGTCGGTCAGCCCCGGTGGCGGGTCGTCCAGCACCTGGGCCATGACCTGCCGGATGCGGGAGGTCAGCCGGACCTGCTGCGCATCGTCGACGGGATCGCAGTCTTCCGCAAAGCGCAGGCGCAGGGCGTGGTCGGATGCGACATCGATGGCCGGCGAAGGCAACCGCGATGGCGACCGCGATGGTGGGGGCGGGGGCGCGTTCATGACAGCGTGCGGCCTCGCGTCTCGGGCAGGGCCCAGATCAGGCCAGCCGCCGCCCCGTACAGCAGCGCCAGCAGGCTCAGGGTGGCCCCCAGTCCCCAGCCATCAGCCAAGGCCCCGACGGTCAGCGGCGCCACCGCCGAGACTGCCCGCCCGATGTTGTAGCAAAAGCCCTGGGCGCTGCCGCGAATCGTCGCTGGAAAAAGTTCGGCCAATAGCGCGCCAAAGACGCTGAAATAGCCGTGGCCGGCGAAGCCCAACACCGGTGCCACGACCACAAGCGCCCACGGCTGGCCCGCGACCGCGATAAACAGAGGCACAGCCAGCGCGGCCGAAAGCACATACCCGGCAAAGACCGGCCGCCGCCCAAAGCGATCGGCCAGCACTCCGAAGGACACATAGCCGGCGAAGGCTCCCGCCTGCATGGGCAGCAGAAAGGACAGCGCTCGCACCGCCGACAGACCGGCTCCGCCACGCGACGGCGGCGCCGCCAGATAGCTGGGAATCCACGTGAACAGCCCCCAGTACGCGAACATCAGCAGCGTCGACAAAAGTGCAGCCAAGATCGCGCGCGACCGCAGCGGAGGGACCAGCAAGGCCCAAAGCCCCGACGCCCTGCCCTGCCCCGCCTGACGCGGCTCGGCTCCACCGTGCTCCGCCTGACGCTGGCCCAATCGGGCCTGCTGGGCGGCTTGCCAGGCTGGCGGCTCGGCGATGCGCCAGCGAACCCACAGGGCCAGCAGCGCCGGCGAGGCGCCCACCCAGAACAGCGCGCGAAAGCCCCAGCGCGGCAGGATCCACGTCGACAGCAGTGCGGCCAAGGCATAGCCGACGGCCCAGCCTGCCTGCACCCAGCCAAGCGCCTGACCGCGGCGCTCACTCGGCACGCTCTCGGCGACCAGGACGGCACCGGCTGCCCATTCGCCGCCCAGGCCCAGGCCCAACAGCAAGCGCCACACGACAAAGGTCTGCAGGCTGCCCGCCGTCGCGGCCCCCGCCGTACACAGCGAATAGACCGCGATCGACCAAGTCAGCGCCCGCGCTCGCCCGATGCGGTCGGCCAGCCAGCCAAACAGCACCCCACCAACGGCTGAACTAAGCAGCGTGATCGACGCCAGCCCGCCCGCTGCGGCACCGCCCAGCTGAAATTCGCGCGCGATCGACGGCAGCGCGAAGGCGTACAGCATGCTGTCCATGCCGTCGAGCATCCAGCCCAAGAAGGCCGCCAGCAGCGCGCGGCGCTGGGCCCCCGAAAGCTGTGTGAAAAGCGATGGCTGGTGGTCGTGAGGACGGCGAGGGGGGGAGACTCCTCGGGCTTTGCCCAAGGGCTGAGAAGCCGATGGGGACCGGGCAGGGTCCCCATCCAGCAATCCGGGCGGCGGCGAAGACACGCGGCGCCGCAGCGACTAGCCGGCCACGGTGCGCAGGTCGCGTTCCAGGACCTTGCCCAAGGCGGCCAGCGTCGTGCCCGGACGCGGTACCGCGCCCTGCGCCAGATACGCCAAGTCCAAGATCAGGTCGCTGTAGGTCGCCACATCGTCGCTGCCCGGGCGGACCACCAGCAGGTGGGCCAGCGACTTGACCAGCGGGTTCTTCGGGTTGATCTCGAGGATCGGCTTGCCCGCCTGCACCTTGCGCCCGGCCCGCAGAAGGATCTGTTCCATGTGGTGGCCCAGATCACCTTCATCGGTGACCAGAACGCAGGGGCTGCCCTCCAAGCGGCTCGACAGGCGCACTTCTTTGAGCTGCTCTTGGAAGCGCGTGCGCAGGTGCGCAACCAAGCTGCCCAGCTCTGCTTCGTCGCCGGGCTTGGCCTCGCTGTCTTTCTTGTCCTGGTTTTCGTCGCTGGAATCGGCAGCCTTGACCTTGGGCGGAGTGAAGTCGCCCTTGTGCACGGGCTTCAGCTTCTTCTTGTCGAACTCGCTCAGCCCCTGCACCACCCACTCGTCGACGGCATCGGTGAGCAGCAGGACATCGACGCCCAGGCGCCGCAGCGACTCGACATGCGGGCTGGCTTCCAGCACCGTCCGCGACGAGCCCGTGATGTAATAGATCTCCTCCTGCCCCTCGGGCATGGCGGCGACGTACTCGGGCAGCGTGATGCGCGCATCGGCTGCCGTCTTCAGGCTCTGCCACAGGCAGACCTCGGCGACCTTTTCGCGGTTGCCGGCGTCCAGGAAGATGCCTTCTTTCAGGATGGTCCCAAACTCGTCGAAGAAGGACCGGAACAGCTCGGGCTTGTCGGCCTTGGCGCGCTTCAGCTCGTCGAGGATCTTCTTGACCAGCTGCTTCTGAATCGTGCTGATGACCTGGTTCTTCTGAAGGATCTCGCGCGACACGTTCAGCGGCAGGTCGTCGGAATCGACCACGCCCCGCACGAAGCGCAGCCACGGCGGCAACAGCTCGTCAGCGTGGTCCAGGATGAAGACCCGGCGCACGTAAAGCTGCATGCCGCGGCGCTTGTCGTCGCGGTCCATCATGAAGTCGAAGCCCGGCTTCTGCGGGATGTAGACGATGGCTTGGAACTGATACGGCGCGTCCAAGTGGATGTGCAGGCGAGCCAGCGGATCGTCGCTGACAAAGCCGCCCATCAGCTCGCGATAGAAGTCTTTGTACTCGTCTTCGCTGACTTCGGAAGGCCGCTTGGCCCACAGCGCCGTCGCGCGGTTCAGCTGACGATCGCCCAGCTTGATCGGCCACTTCACATAGTTCGAGTACTGCTTAACGATGCTCTCGAGCCGCCAGTCTTCCAGGTACTCGGCCGATTCGCTGTTTAGGTGCAGCGTAACCGTCGTCCCGATGCGTCGACGCGTCGACGCCGACAGCGTATAGGTGCCGCCGCCCAGACAGCTCCACAGCACGGGCTCGGCCCCGGGCTCGGCGGACAGCGTCTCAAGCTCGACCTTGTCGGCGACCATGAAGGCGGAATAGAAGCCGACGCCGAACTGACCGATGACGTCCAGGGCCTGGCCGCTCTGCGCCTTTTCTTTCTGCTGCGCCAGCTGCTTGACCAGCGTCGCCGTGCCCGACCGAGCGATGGTGCCGATGTTTTCGATCACCTGCTGCCGCGTCATGCCGATGCCGGTGTCGGTGATGCGCAACAGCTTCTGCTCTTTGTCGATCGTGATCTCGATCTGCGGCGCCTCGGCCAGCTCGCCTTCAGCCGCCGGCTTCAGCTCGGGCCGGGTCAGGGCCAAAAAGCGCAGCGTGTCGATGGCGTCGGACGAGTTGGACAGAAGCTCGCGCAGGAAGATCTCTTTCTTGCTGTACAGCGAGTGCACCATCAGGTGCAGAAGCTGCTGTACTTCGGTCGAGAACGTGCGCTGTTCACCCCCTGCTTCGGGGGCCTGGTCGTTTGGGGAACCGGAGGTCGCAGTCGTCATGCAGCCATCCCTAACCACGCCGGCGCGCCCTGGCAAGTGCGGATTGCAGTGGAAGCGCGGCCACATCGGCTCGCTGCCGGTCGAACTCGCTCGGCAGGCACGCGGCAGCCAGCGCTCGAAAGGCAGCCGGACGCACGCGGCCCATGGGCTTGTCTTTGACACGGCGCCGGGGCTTTGAAACGATGCCGGCATGGCGGC
>JAYRFD010001295.1:0-2259 GCA_041908565.1 Polyangia bacterium
AGCAGCTGCTGCGCGAGCAGTACACAGTATCCGCGCATCGCGTCAAAGAAGCCGCTGAGTTTGCCGACCGCCTGCAGGTGTCCGAACGCGAGCTGTTCGATGAGATCGACACGCTGAACCTGCGCATGATCGAGTCGTCAAAAAACAAAGCGCGGGCCGCGAACTTCGTACGTGGCTTGATGGCGTTTCAAGAACACACGGCGGCCACACTGCGTCGGTTGCCCAGCGATTCGGTCGAGTCACTGCAGCTGCACGCAGATGTCGATCGTGCGCGGCGCCTGCTTGCGGAACACGCCACGCAGCTTCAGCTGTTCCACACGGCCGTCGATCGCTTGGGTGTGTTGAAAGAAAGCACGCGCATGCTGGTCGATACCATCGCAGCCCTGCGCGGCGACATCACGCAGTACGTCACAGCGGCCGGAGAAAAGCTGGACTTGGTGGCACGGCAACTGCGCGCGATCGGCACAGCAGCCGACGCCAGCGCGACGCTGATCGAGATGAAGCGATCGCTGGAAGCTCTTAATGATTCGATGAATCAGACCACGCGCTTCGTTGCAGAGACGCAGCGGTACTTCCGCGAAAATCTCGATCAGCTGGTTGGCAGCTTGGAGATCTACGACCACGAGACGCGGGCCAGCTTGGAAGTGAACCTGGAGCTTTCGCGCGTGGCCGATGGGGCGCGCATCGATCGCTTGGTGCGCATGGCCCTGGGCTCTGGCGATGAAGCGGTCGCGGCTCTGCCAAGCTCCACTGCGCGGGCTCACTTGGCCAGCAAAGAACACGGTGGAGATCGCAGGTGAACAGTCCGGCTGCGGCCAGCGCGCACCTGATGACGCTGACCGACGCTCGCGTCGACGCCTACGTTGCGCAAGCAGCCAGTTTGCTGCAGGCGGCCCGGCTGTCTGCACAGTTCCCCAGCGGGGGCGGATCGGCGCGGGCCGGCAGCAGCGCCGGTGGTGCCATGCTGGCCGGTTACCTGCGCGCCATGGGTTCCAGCCTGCACCGCGGCCTGTATCCACAGCTGGAAGTCGATGGCTGGGCAGGACTGCCGACCTTCAAAGAGTGGACGCGCGTGATGGCCGATGCGGATCTGTGCCAGTCCGTCTTGGCCAACCTGCCTCGCCTGGATGTTGTGCGCGATCGATCCACACGCGATCCGGCCTATGGCAAGCAGCTGCTGAAGTACCTGTATTACAGCGATCTGCAGAAGCTGGCGCTGCCTGCGTTTGAGCAGGTGCACGTGAAGCTGCAGCGCCGTCTGAGCCCACAAGAAACGCAGTTCCAGCTGGTGCTGGACAAGCTGGATGCGCGCGGCCTGCCATTGCGCTGCACGGCCGAGGTGGTGCAGCGCAGCGACGCCACGCCGTACATCACGCTGCACGGCGATCGCGCAGAAGCCAAGCGCGAGCTGTGGGGAACGATCTATCGCTTGGTGTCACTGGATGCCGAGCTGACTTTTCTACAGCTGCGCAGCCTGGCCGGCCTGCATGTGCACAGCGTCACCATCGGAACTGTCGGCCCGCTGCTGTGTGGTTCTTTGCAATTGGTGGAGGACTCAGTGGCGGCAGGTGAATGGCCAGTCACGCTGACCAGACGATCAGACACGGCGATCCTGACCTGTTCCGTCGAATCGGTCACGCGCGAGGAGGGTCCCGATCGCGACAACGATCCGCTGTCTCCGCTGCGGGCGCAGTCGCTGTCAGCGGCGGCGCGCACGGAGTATGAACAGGCACGTCTGCGACACGGCTATCGCGTCAGCAAGGATCGCAAGTTCGTAGCAGATTCCGCTTCACTGCCCGCAATCAAAGCGCTGTGCGAGCAAGCCAGGACCAGCAACATCATCTACGCCTTGCCGACCTGATCGGGCGCTCGCTCGTCTGGGTTGAAGCCGGAGGTACCGTGGCTCAGCAACAACCGACCACTCCACCAAGTTCGCAGGATGAGGATGCGCTGGAGGTCTTGGTCAATCAGTTCGCGGACCCCATGTCCTTCGTCCGCGAGCTGGTGCAGAACTCAATCGACGCAGGCAGCGTCGAAATTGACGTTCATTGCGAGTGGCGACCAGCCCCCGCAAACCAGCAGGGCACCGCCGTCATCCATGTCGATGACTTCGGGCACGGCATGGATCGCGCGATCATCGAGACCAAGCTGACGCGGCTGTTTTCATCGGACAAAGAAGGCGACCTGACGAAGATCGGCAAGTTCGGCATCGGCTTCGTTTCGGTCTTCGCCATCGTCCCAGATGCCGTCTGCTTGGAC
>JAYRFD010001296.1:0-2994 GCA_041908565.1 Polyangia bacterium
GAGACCTCGGACGACTTCATCGCCGACCTGACCGTCGCCACCAATGCGGGTCTGATCAAGACGGGGGCTCCGGCTCGTGGTGAGCGCTTGGCCAAGTACAACCAGCTCTTACGCATCGAAGAAGAGCTTGGCAGCGCGGCCACCTTCGCCGGTCGCGCGCCGTTTGGTCGCAGCGCGTAAGCTGCGCGCGGTCTTCGATGCAGCGCGCGCAAGTCCGCGTGCGTGCTGCGCGAACGACCGGGCCCGTCGCGATTTCCCGTCGAGTCGAGCCAGGGCGGGCCGCGAACCCTTCGCGCTAACTACGGCGTCGGTTCTTTGAGGCGATACATCTGGCGCAGCAGGGCATCCAGCTCGATCAGCATCTGTTCGCCTTTGTAGCTGCCCAGCGCATGGTCCGTGTAGAAGCCGCCCTCTTCGCAGCCATCGCCCATCGGATCCAGCGGCGCCCGCGGCACTTCACCGCCGGGACGACACACGCCATCCAGAAACACCAGCACCGCCTTGGGCAGTCGCTGTGACGCGTCGGGGTTCGACATGAAGCCGTGGATCAGGCTGCCGATCTGACGGCCCAGATCCTCCGGCGCCATGCCGTATCCGTGACCGAAATAGATCACGGGATATCGCACGCCAGCGTTCTGCGAATCGAAGTAGCCCGGCGGCAGCACGATGCTGTACGGCGTGCTGCGTCCATTCTTCTGCACGAACATCTGCGGCTTGGGCAGAAGGCGCGGGTCGTCGGCAGACTGCAGGCTGGTGTCGCCATCGGGCCAGCGCGAAAGCAGGAAGCCAAACAAGCTGACGGCGCGCTGCACGACCTGTGCGACGGATCCGGCGTGACGACCGTCGCCGGTGGCGGCCGCTTCTTGTTCCGACAGCTCGGGGTTGCCGTAGCGCACAAAGACATAGGGGCTTAGGTCTTTCCAGGCCACGCGGGCCGCATCAAAGCGCGCTTCTTCCGACGGAGCGCGCCCAGCCAAAGCCGGGAAGCCGCCGAACAGCCGCACGGGATGGCGCAGGTTGGCAAGCTCGCCAAACAGCGAGCTCGTCGCGACGTGTGCGTTGAAAAAGTCGCGGATGCCCGCGTCGTAATAGATGGCCTTGCCCGCGTACTTGCCGCGGTTTGGCGACAGCGCATCTGGCGTCATCAAGCTGCGCGGATCGTGCGCCAGCCAGCGCGCCAGGCCCGGCGAAACGTCGAAGCGTCCGTTGCCTTCGCCGTGATCGAAGCAGCCCGCTGTGCCGCTTTCGATCTCGCAGCCAGCGCCCGTAACTCCGTCGAGACCGCTGTCGGTGTATGGCTCGCCGCGGTCGTAGCGAAAGTTGCTCTCCGTGCCGCCGGGGTTCTTCAAGTAGTGATAGTCATCGCCCGCCGGATCGGGGTTCTTGACCGGGTCGTAGCCAGGCTCTTGGGTCGATGGGACGCCGTCGATGCCAACATCGCGGAAGGGCTCGGTCGACTGCACCAAGACGGGCTCGCCAAAGTCACGCCGCCCGTTGCCGTTGCTGTCGACGGCCAAAAGGATCTGCGTCGGGTCACGCTGCGTCTTTGCGGGGTCGTACACGCCCGGCTGGCTGTCGACTTCGCCCCCGTCGCAGAACGTGATCACATCGGCGGCGCCATCGCGGTTGAAGCGGCCGTCGTAAAACGGCTTGGCCATCGGGTCGCGATCTTTGCCGGGCAGCACCACGGGGTTCTGGCAGGCTTGCTCGGGCGTCTGCGACAGCGTCGAGATCGGCACGCCAGGCGGCAGGTACGGATCGGCGGGGTTGTAGTACGCCCAGTTGCCCAGCGCCCGCACCAAGTCGCGGTTGGCCCGCAGGTACAGGCTGCGGCGCAGCGTCAGGCCGATGCCTTCGCCGCGCTGGATGGGCATGGCGTCGAAGGTGCCCGTGATCTCGCCTTGGCCGGCAAGCGGCGCGCGGCTGGGCGGGCAGTTCGGATCGTTGTCCTCGCAGAAGCCGCCAAAGAAGAACTCGTGGATGAAGTTCTGCGCGTACGTCAGATCCGGCCCGGGGTCCGCCCCCATCACGCCGAGGGCATCAAACCAATCGGTCCGTCGGAAAAACTGCATCGAGGCGCCGATGCCACCCATCGACACGCCGCCGATCGCGCGATAGCGATAGCGCGGTGCCGGCTGGCTGCCGTCGTCGAGCAGTGCCACGACCAGCGTCGCGACCTCGCCCAGCTCGCCGGGAGCAGCCAGCGGCGCAATGCCATGCCCCGGCAGGTGGAAGCGCACCTGCGGGCTGCGCAGCGACGGGCTGAACACCAGATTCTCCGCCGGCACCACGGTATAGGGTCCCTTGCCAAAGCGACCCAGCACCACGGCTTGTTGGTTGAAGCGGGCCCGCGTCTCGGCGTTGGCCATGCGCTGCGGTCCGTCGAGGCTTAGCGTGATGTCCAGCCCGCGCGGCCCGATGGGCTGCGCCAGAGACAGCACGACCGGACGCGAAAGCAGCGTCGCCGAAAATCCTGCGGGCGCCGGCTGCCTGTCCTGGATGCTCAGCGAGCCGCGCGGATCGACGGTGTCGCCGACGTGACGCGGCAGGCATAGCACCCCTCGGTTGTCGCCGCTGCCCGTGACTTCGATCACGACCGGCTTGCTGGACAAGCTGGTGATGGCTGGGCCACAGGGGGCAAAGGGCGTCTCGTCCGCTGTCATGTCCATGGCGTCGGGGCCACAGGCCGCAAGCAGCGTGCAAGGCCAAAGGGCAAGGCAGAACGTACGACGAAGAGTCCCGCCGGATCGGGATGTCAGGCGACCGGAAGATCGAGGCAGCATGAGGCGCACCATAACCACAAACGCCCTCTGCGATGCAACGCCTGGCCGTGCGCGGCGATGGTATGCTGACAGGGCTTTGGACTGGGGCGTGCCGCCGGGGGGCCGGGACCATCCGTCGACCACAGCGCCAGCCTGCGTTCTTTTGATAGTTTGGTTTCTTTAAGACAGCGAGGGGGGGAGGCTCATCCGGCTTTGCTGGATGAGGGGGACC
>JAYRFD010001297.1:0-4951 GCA_041908565.1 Polyangia bacterium
AAGGCAGGTAGGGCACGCGGACGACCCAGTGCGCAGGCCGCTGCCAAGTACAGATCGGCCACATGAACCCCATCAAGCGCAGCGGATCCGACGGCGCCTTCCGGCCAGCGCTCGCCGAGATACTGCAAGAACTCATCGTCGCCTAGCTGCAGCTCTGGCCATGCCTCACGCCCACTCCGCAACACATCCGCCAGTCGACTTTCCAGTGCCGCGGCCTGTGCCGGCTCGGCCTGCCGATCATCCGCGACAAACACCGCGAAGCGCTCGCTCAGCGGCCGCGCATGAGCAACTTCCATCCACCCACCGTAAAGCAGGCGCCGATATTTCTCTATCGCTTCAGCAGGTTGGCGTTTTCATATCGATTTTGGCGCGACCGCGCGCGCTTGACTCCGTCTAGTTCTGCAGGGAATTCTGTGCCTGTCCTGCGGGATCGGGGGGAACGCGTGTTGTTCGAGCCACTGCTGTTGGACTTGGAATTTGCTCGCACGGATCAGGCCGCGGATCCGTTCGCATTTCGCTTTGTCGCCCAGCAATACATCCTGCGGCGCGAAGGCGGGCGCTTCGAGACCGTGCGCTTCGACTGGACACCCGCAGTGCTGGACGATCTGCAGGCGGTGCGCCAGCCCGACCGCGACCCCGCGGTCGTTCAGCGGATCGGTGAACTATTGCGCTCCTTCTTGCAGCCCACGGATTGGGTTCTGCAGGAAGCGCAGTGCATCCAAGCTCTGCGAAGTGGACGTTCGGTTGTCTTGACCGTGCGCTCGGCCGCGGCAGAGCTGTATGCCCTGCCCTGGGAACTTCTGGCCCTGCGCGACAGCGGGCAGCACATCGGAGAGCTTCCCAACCTGCTGGTCCGCTATGAATGGCCCGCGCTTGTCACGCCGCCGCGCGACTGGCCAGCGCGCACCGAAGCAGGCCGCATTTTGGTGGCCTGGTCAGCCGCCGGTGGCGCCGTGCCCGCAGCCGAGCAGATCAGCGCCATCGAAGCGGCAGCCGACCGCGGTCGCGTCGCGTTCGATCCAGTTGCGGATGTGCTGCCGCGGGCCTCGCTTGCGCGGCTTGTGGCCCAGCTACAAGGGGCGCGCAGCGCCAACCAGCCGATATCGGTCCTGCACGTGCTTTGTCACGGCACAGCGATCGGACAGACCTTCGGCCTGGCCCTGGATGACGACAGCGGCACAGGCTCGCTGGTCTGTGTCGATGCCGGGCGACTGCGACAGGTCTTGGCGCCATTTTCTGACATGCTGCGCTTGGTTGTGTTGTCCGCCTGTGATGGTGGTAACACCGGCCCCGTCGGTAGCCAGCTAGGCAGCATCGCGCAGACGCTGCATCGGGCGGGCATCGCGCAAGTGATCGCATCGCGCTATCCGCTGACAGTCGCCGGTGCCATCCGCTTTACTGACACCTTCTATGTCGATCTTCTGGCGACGCCCAGCAGCAGCGAGCAGGCGTTTCTGACCGCGCGCACCGCGCTGGCGCAGGACGCATCGCAGCTGGACTGGGCCAGCGTGCAGTTGTATGCGCGATCGAGCGAAGGCGCCGACAGCCGACCGATTCAGCTGCGACCGTACCGCGGACTGCTGGCGTTTCAGCCCGAACATGGGCGTTTCTTCTTCGGTCGCGATCGCGAAGTGGCCGAGATCGTGGCCGATGCCACAACGCTCCTAACAGGAAAGCAGCCACGGCTGCTGGCCGTCGATGGAGCATCGGGATCAGGCAAGTCATCTGTGGTGTTTGCCGGTGCGCTGACCAAGCTGCTGGAAGCCTTGGGTGCGGGCGCCGTTTTCCGTCGCCTGCGACCCGGCACTGAGCCGCTGCAGGCGCTCAATGCGGCCATGGCCGATCACGACGCAACGCGGCCGCTGCTGCTGGTCATCGATCAGTTTGAAGAGCTGTTCACGCAGACGGCAGATCCAGCCCTGCGACGCGACTTCGCACGGCATCTGTTTGCCCTGGCCACCCGCACAGACTGTGCAGTCCTGGTCGTGATTACGCTGCGCAGTGACTTTGTCGGTCACTGTGGCGAGCTTGTCCTGAACGACCAAGGGCTGCGTCTGGATCGCATCCTGTTTGACGAAGCGCACCGCGTGTCGATCGCGCAGATGGGCCCGCAGCAGCTACGCGAGGTCATCGTCCGCCCAGCCAGCCAAGTGGGTCTGCAGCTGGAAGCCGGGCTGGTCGAGCGCATGCTGCACGATGTCGATCAAGAGCCGGGCGCACTGCCGCTTCTGGCCGACACGCTGGACCTGCTATGGCAGCGACGTGTGGGACGGAATCTAACGCAGGCTGCCTACGACCAGCTGGGTGGTGTGGCGGGGGCCTTGCATGGACGGGCGGATCGACTGATCGCAGATCTGTCGCCGGCCCAACAACAGCAGGCGCGCCGGCTGCTGGTGCGCTTGGGCAGTGGTCTGTCTGAAATATCACCGGGCATCCGGATGCGCGTTCGGCTGGCGACTCGCCGCCCGCGATCAACCGCTGCTGCGGCCGACTTCGACCACGCGCTGACGCAGCTTGCGCAGGCCCGCTTGCTGGTTCTGGATCGCGAGGGCGCCGACGATACCGTCGAGGTCGCGCACGAAGCGCTGCTGCGCAAGTGGCCGCTTCTTGCGCAGTGGGCCGCAGAAGATCGTCAGCTGAACGCCGACCTGGATGCGGTCGAGACCTGGGTACGGCTGAGCCAGCAGCAGGGCACGCTGCTTTCCGGTGTGCAGCTTGCGCGCACCGAAGCCCTGGTCGCGCAAAGACCCGATGCACTGAACGAAGCGGCGCTGCACTTGCTGGAACGCAGTCAGCGCGAGCAACAGCAAGCCGAAGAACGCGACCGCTTCGCGCGAGACTGTCTGCGCATGCTGGCAGTCCAGGCGCTGGCCGACGATGTGACGCGACAGGCCGCGATCCTGCGTGAAGCCGAAAGCAGCGATCCCAGCGCGGTACCGCTGTGGTTGCCGCTGGCCATCGATATTCTGCAGACCGCTCTTTTGACCCACGCGGTGCTGACCCCCAATCGTGGATCGATCCCGCATGCAGCGTTCAGTCCAGATGGACAGCACATCGCGGTCAGCACGGTCGATGGCGCCATCCTGCGCTTTGATGTCGCGAGCGCTTCGACCGAGGTGTTAGCCGAAAGCACAGGCGGCGCGCGCTGGCTGGACTTCAGCCCCGACGGGCGGCGCCTTGTGGCCGCATGCAGCGACGGCACCACGCGCGTGTACTTCGTGAACGAAGCTCGTGAACCCCTGGTTCTGCGCAGCAATGGATCTGCAGTGATCTGTGCCGTCAGCCATCCACGCACCGCACAGATTGCAGCGGTCAGCGAAGATGGCAGCGTGCGCTTGTGGGATGGCAGCGGCAAGGCCACCGTCCTTCGCGGACACAAAGGCGCAGCGCGTCGTGTGGCCTTCAGTCCGGATGGCAGCTTGATCGTGACGGCCTGCACAGACGGCAGTGCGCGGGTCTATTCATCGTCCGATGCGACCGGGGATGCAGACGTGCTTGACGGGCACTCTTCGCCCCTGCGGCTGGCCGTCTTCAACGCGACTGGAACGCATGGACTGACGCTGGCCGACGATGGCAGCGCACAGCTGTGGGATGCCGATGGCAACGGTCGTCGACTTGGCAGCAAGGGACAAAAGATCAGCGCGGCGCAGTTCAGTCCAGACGGACAGCGAGTTGCATTGGGTTTCACAAATGGTGCGGTGCTGCTGGCCGACTTGCAGGGCAAAACGGAAGGCTCTGGGCTTT
This sequence comes from Polyangia bacterium, assembly GCA_041908565.1. GTDB lineage: Bacteria > Myxococcota_A > Polyangia > Palsa-1104 > JAEUJZ01 > JAEUJZ01. Next base: position 3,745 of record JAYRFD010001297.1, read on the forward strand.
TGTCCGGTGACGGAGAAGTCACGTCGCTGGCGTTCAGCCCCGATGGCAGCTGGCTGGCCGCAAGCTTCGCAGAAGATCATCCCGCGCTGTGCCGCGTGGCTGCGCGCCTGCCCGTGTACTGGCTGTCGGGACACCTGGGGGTGGCGACGCAGCTTCTGTTCAGTTCCGACAGCCGCTGGCTGGTCTCGGTCGCCAAAGACGGAACCGCGCGCAGCCACGATCTGCTTCGGCCCGGGCTGTATTCACCCGTCACGGGACTGACCCCGCGCGAGTCCGCGGGCTTTGTCCAGGCCGCCGCCGCGCAGGCCAGCGCCATCAGTCCCGACGGCAGCTGGACGCTGAGCACCGCCCCCGATGGCAGAGCGATCCTGAGCCACCGCACCGCATCGATCAAGAACCGGTTGCTGGTCGGTCATCGCGGGCCGTTCTGTGGATTTGACGTCAGCAGCGACGGACGGCGCGCGCTGGTCGGCGGCCAAGACGGCCGCGTGCGGGTCTTTTCGATCCCAACTGAAGGCAGTGGCGATACGCCTGTCCAGGTGTTGGAAGGTCACCGCGACGCCGTGACTCTGGCGGTCTTCAGCCCCGACGGCACGCGCATCTTGACCATGTCGCAGGACGGCACCACCCGCTTGTGGAATGACAGCGGACGCAGCGATCTGTTGATCGACGAAGGCGAAGAACGGGGCGTCGCCATCAGCCGCGACTGGCGGTACATCGTCACCGAACAGGAAGCCGGCCAGCGCCTGACCTGGCAGCTTGAACTGGATCCGCAGGTGCTTGTGTCTCGACTGTGGCAGGCCACGCCGATCTGTCTTTCGCGGGTCGAAAGGCAGCGCTACCTGCGCGAGACCGAGGATCAGTCCGCACGCAATCACGCCCGCAGCCATGCGCGCGCCGGAAGGGAAAGCCTGCCGCCGACCGCAGCCGTGCTCGCCACGCAGCCCGCACTTCGCTGAATCCTGCGGGCATTCGCCGCGCTGCGGACTTTTTCAACGGCAGGCGAGCCGCTTGATAGAGTCGCGACAGCCCATGACGCGCATTGAATTCTTGCTCAATGGTCAACCGGCCACGGCCAACGTGCAGCACGACACCCCCTTGCTTGCCGTGCTGCGCGACCAGTGCGGCATTACCACGGTCAAAGATGGCTGCTCGCCCAGCGGACAGTGCGGCGCCTGCGCCGTGCTGGTCGATGGTCAGCTAAAGA
>JAYRFD010001298.1:0-3628 GCA_041908565.1 Polyangia bacterium
CGGCGGTGGTGATGAACATCGCCAACTTCCTTTTGTGCGTCGCGCTGATGTTCGGCACGCAGCGACCGGGCATTCCCTTTATCGATCAGGTGCATGCCATTCTGGTCACCGTCGCGGGCGGCCACTTGCCTCATCTGGGCGTACCGGGAGCGGGCCTGGCCTCGATGATCAGCTCGTACATCGGGCTTCTGATCATGCTGATCTGGTCGTTCCGCCCGATGTATCGCCCCTATCACATCCGCCGCGTCAGCAACCTGTCGCTGCGGACCATGTGGGACATCATTCGCCTGTCCGTTCCGTCGGGGCTGGCCACCATGTTTGCGATGTCGGGCTTTGGCTTTGTGCTGTTCGTCGTGGCTCGCCTAGACAAGCTGGCCGGCCATCACGTGGGGCGCACGATCTATGGAGCGGCGACGTCCAACATCATCAGCGTGATGCAGCTGATCTTCATCTTGGGTCTGGCCTATGCGACGGCGACCGCGACTCTGGTCAGCCAGTCGATGGGTGCCAAGGATCCCGATCTAGCGGAACGCTATGCCAACACATCGGCGCGCATCGGCATGGCACTGTTCAGCGTCCTGGGCATCAGCATCGCCATCTTCGCAGAGCCAATCCTGCGCTTCTGGAATCCCGACCCCGATGTCGTCGCTGCTGCGACGCCCATCCTGCGCCTGGTCGGCGGCATTATGACGCCGGTGATTTCGTCTGCCTTGGTCTACACGCAAGCGCTGTACGGCGCCGGCAACACCGTGTTCGTCATGGTGGCCGAGGGCATCTTGCACCTGATCTGCCTGGTCCCGCTTTCGTACCTGGCCGGCATCACCTTCCACCTTGGCCTGCTGGGCGTGTGGAGCGCGATGATCTTCTACATCTGCGCGCTGGCCATCATCATGTTCTTGAAGTTCCGCTCGGGCGACTGGAAGTCGATCCACATCTGACGTCGCCCGCGATCGCTACGCTGCGCACGCAGCCGCAAATCCCGCACAGCCCAAGTCGCCACAAGCCCAAGCCGCTACAGCCCAAGCTGGCTTGCGATGGCGCTGGCCGGCATGGCACCGCTTAGGCGCCCAGCTGGCTGGCCCTTGCGAAACAGAATCATCGTCGGGATGCTGCGGATGTCGAAGCGAGCCGCCACCTGCGGCAAGGCATCGGTGTCGACCTTGGCGACGATGACGCGCCCGCCTCGATCGCGCGCCAGCTTTTCCAGTTCTGGCGCGACCATGCGACATGGACCGCACCACGCGGCCCAGAAGTCCACCAGCACCGGCAGGCTGGCGTCGCGAACTAGCTCCGCGAAGTCGTCGGCGCTCTCGATCGATAGCGGCTTGGAAAGTGGCAGCAGCGCGGCTTTGCAACCACCGCAGCGAGCCTCATCCCCCAGTCGAGCAGCCGGCAGCCGATTGCTTCTTTGACACACGGCACAGGCAACGATCATGCGGCACCTCTTGTTCGGAAGCTGAGGACGCAGACCGCCGTCGTCAAGATGTGCGCCACGCGCGCCCAACCACCGCAGCATCTGTCCCGCGCACAAGTCCGATCCGCAGCAGGAACCAGCGCGCGATCCGACATCGCTTCCTGCGCAGGGCAATCGCGTTCTGCGGCATCATATCGGCGCATGCAGTGTGATCCCCAGCCCGCCAAACCTTCCTCTGTCGCGGCATCGGTATCGTCGGTATCGTCGCCTGGACCGCACGCAGCCAGCCAGGCCCCCTCTGCGCACGGATCGTCCAGCGACAGCGGAATGCAGCCGCCGATCGCGCGCGCCAGCGTGCAGCTTGCCCAGCAGCAGGTGCACAGACAAGCCGCCGCCTGCGATTCGATCTTGGATCTGATCGGCGGCACGCCGCTGATTCGCCTGTCGCATATGGAGCCACCCGGCGTCGAGATCTGGGCCAAGTGCGAGTTCTGCAATCCTGGCGGCAGCGTCAAAGATCGTCCGGCCCTGCAGATCGTCCGCGATGCCCTGGCCGATGGACGCCTGAGCCGCGAAAAGACCCTGATCGATGCAACTTCAGGAAACACCGGCGTCGCGTATTCGCTGGTCGGGGCGGCGCTGGGCATCCGCGTCAAGCTGGTGATGCCGGCCAATGTCTCGGCCGCGCGCAAGCAGATCACGTCGGCCTACGGAACCGAGCTTGTCTTTTCGTCCGAGATGGAAGGCTCTGACGGAGCGATCCGCATGGTGCGCGAAATCGTCGCTCACCAACCAGACGCGTATTTCTATCCCGACCAGTACAGCAATGAATCCAACCCGCGCGCGCACTACCTGGGCACCGGGCCCGAGATCCTGAGCATCCTGGGCGACCGCATCACGCACTTCGTGGCCGGCATCGGCACATCCGGCACGATCATGGGAACCGGGCGGCGCATGCGCGAACACCGACGCCCCGACGGCGGTCAGGTCACGGTCGTCGCAGTAGAGCCCGATGATGCATTCCACGGCTTGGAAGGCCTCAAGCACATGGAAAGCTCGATCGTGCCGGCCATCTGGCGCCCCGCCGAGTGCGTCGATCGCATCCTGCCCATGCCCACTGATGAAGGCTGGGAAGTCACCGAAGAAATGAAAGCCAAAGAAGGCCTGTTCGTCGGGCACTCGGCCGGCGCCAACGTGGCTGGGGCGCTGCGCATCGCGCGCGAGCTATCGGCCAAAGGCCAGCCGGGCTGCATCGTCACCGTGCTGTGCGACCGCGGCGATCGGTACTTCGTGCCCTTGAAGTGGGAGCGTCGCTATGAGTGGTAGCTCGCCCAACCCGATCGCTGCGCCGCAGATCACCGAAGAGGTCCTGCGGGCTTGCTACGCCGATGCGCGCGCGCGCTATCCCGAAGAAGCCTGCGGCTTGATCAGCGGGCCGCGCGATGGGGTCATCCTGGACAGCGTGCGCGTCTGCGAAAACCAGCAGAACCGGCTGCATGCGCGCGATCCCAAGACGCACCCGCGCGATGCCCACACCGCCTATGCGCTGGGCTTCCGCGATCTGCAGTTTCTCGACGACAGCTTGGCGGAAAGCAGCCCGCTGCGGGTCCGCGTCATCTATCACTCGCACTGCAATGTCGGCGCGTACTTTTCGAAAGAAGACGAACGCGCGGCGACCTTTGAAGGGCAGCTGATTTACCCCGTGGACTACTTGGTGATCGACTGCCAAGCCGACGCGGTGCGCGGCGCCAAGCTGTTTCGCTTCATCGACGGTGCGTTCGTCATCATCGCCGAATATCCGGGCACCTAGACGCGCTTCACATCGCTGCGCTGTGCAGGCGCGTCATCTCGACATCGCCGGACAGCACGCGCTCGATGCCGCGCGCGGTCTGCAGAAGCAGCTCTCCATCGGGGCCCAGGCCCACGGGGACGCCGCACAGCGGAGCTTCGTCGCGCCCAGCCCGCACGCGCACCGGTACGTGGTCCGGACCCAAGCGAGCGGCCTGTGCAAACGGCGTCGTGATGGCGGCTGCTCCGCCTGTCAGATAGCGCTCGTACCAGGTCTGTAGCAACGCCAAGAATCGCTCGGCCAAGGCCCGTGGCACCGGAATTGCCAAGCGAAGCCCTGACTATGTAGAAAAGAAAATGCTCGAGGGCAAAGCCGTGATTGCTTTGACATCCGATGGCAAATGGGTTGGGTTTTGTTATATCGAA
>JAYRFD010001299.1:0-1704 GCA_041908565.1 Polyangia bacterium
AGAGCTGAGCGTCTTGGCGGATCGCAAAGCTCCGTGGATGTGGCCCATTGATCCGAGGCTGATCACGCGGGTGGGCGATTCCGTGATGACTCGTCGTCCAGGCAAGAATCGTCCGCACGAGGGCCTCGATATCTTTGCCCCGGCAGGTACTCGCGTTTACACCGCGAGTGCTGGGCATGTGCTGCGCGTCCGCGATGGTCGCAAAGCGAAGCAGCCCAAGTCTCGTCGAGCGGGGCTATTCGTTGACGTTCTGTCGGCGCCGGATGCGCAGGGCACGCAGTACATCCAGCGGTATCTGCACCTGGCGTCCGTGCGCGAGCTGGACAAGAGCCCGCTCGCGGTCAACACGCCACTGGCCGAGCTAGCGCCCGCGCACACGAGTGGTGTGGCGCAAGACCCGCACCTGCACTTTGAGGTTCGCGCGGTGAATCCCGACGGCAGCTACGGCCCGCCGCTGGATCCACGCCGCTTTCTTCCACCGCTTTCGCTTGCGTAGGGGTGACCCATGGCAGACGGCATTGATGCAAAAGGGATTGGGCTTGCGGTCAAAGACATCGTGATTGGGGTCGCGGCTGCGGCAGTCGGTGCGGCGGGCGGTGGCCAGGCGGGCGCGTCCGGCGTGCTCAAGGCCGGCGATGGCATCGACAAGATCATCAACCTCGCCACGAGCGGCGAGTCGCGTGGACAGAAGTTTGACCGCGCGGGGTTTGAAGCAAAGCCGCAGTCCCCGCTGGTCCAAGCGCCTGCCACGACGCCAGCCAGTCCACCTGCACCGACGGATCGCGATCAGGCAGTGGCGCACCTTGGCAACGTCGGATGGAGGCCCGAGCAGGTTGAGAAGATCCTGGCGGGGCCTCAGAAGTTCGCGATGTCGCAGATCGCTGCGCAGCCAGTCGACGGGCAACGCGTGGCGCTGGCCCAGGCCCAGCCGGTGGAGCTGGTGGACGGCAGCCCCGTCGCTCCGGTGCCCGCGTCGGCGCTGATGGCCCAGGACGGCAAGAGCATTCCCTCCGTCACCGGGCGGCGGGTGGACAAGAACGAGACGGCATAGGAGGCCGCGAACAGAGCAAAGGAACAAGGAGAAGGCATGCGCTATCGGTGGGAAATCAAGACATCGGACACTTGGTATGCGGGCACGGATGCCAACGTCTTCCTGTCGCTGAATGGCCTGGACGCGAGCATGCGCGAGGTCCAGATCAGCGACCCGGACGCCATCAACGATTGGGAAAAAGGAGACATCAACCACGGCTCGATCGAGACGGAGGATCTCGGAGAGCTTCAGACCGGCACGCTGCGGCATGACCAGAGCGGCCCGGCGTCGGGCTGGTCGGTCGATTGGGTGAAGGTCACGAACGAAGAGGACGGTCGCGAGTGGACCGCCACGGTCGGCAAGTTCGACGAAGGCGGACGCTTCCCCCTGCTGCGCTTCACCCGCACGAACGACGGGCAATACGACGTGCTGCAAAAGCAGAAGGCGAAGCGCGCGGCGGACCAAGCGGCGAAAGACGCAGCGGACAAAGCCGCAGCAAAGAAGAAGGCCGAGGAGCAGGCAACCGCAGACGCCGATTCCGAGCTGGATGCCGAGATGGCCAAGCAGCAGAAGGAGCTGGAGCGCGAGCTGAAGAAGGCCGAGATGGAGGCCAAGCTCGCCGAGCAGCGGGCCAAGCTCGACAAGCTGCGCGGTGGTGGCACCACGACGGGTAC
>JAYRFD010001300.1:0-5289 GCA_041908565.1 Polyangia bacterium
CGCCGATCCTTCGCCCAAGCCCAGCTGTCCACCGTGCGTGTGCCCCGACAGCGTCAGCGCGATCTTTCGGCCGGCCACCTGGGTAAAGACATGCGGATGATGGGCCAGAAGCACCGTTGTCGTTGGCTCGTCGACGGTCCGCTCGGAAAGCGCCGCATCGATCTGCGCGGGCACATCCGGCAGCGACATGCGCGGGCTGCGACCTCGCGTCGGATAACCGACGGCCGCCAAGCGCAGCGCGCCCAGTCGCACCGACTCTTCTTCCAAAAGCTGCACAGGCGCGCGATCGTAGGCGCGACGCACGACGTCCATGCCCATGAACAGCTCGTGGTTGCCGATGCTGCCGAAGTGTCCCAAGCGCGTCGGAACCTGCGCCAGCATGCGCAGCATGGTCAGGTACAGCTTCGGTTCGTCACACAGATCGCCCGTCGCACACAGGATGTCCAGCCTCTGATCGGAAAGCAGACGCAGCGCCCGTTCCAGGTGGTGTAGCTGGGTCAGATCGCGCGCGATGTGGATGTCGGTCACTTGCCCAATGCGAAACCCCGCCAAAGACGGAGGAAGCCCCGGGATCGCGACGCGCAGATGGCGAACCACAACGCGCCTGGACTCAAACAACGCGCCATAGGTGGCAGTGGCCAGCGCTGCGGTCGGCAGGGCCCAGGGGGTCGCGACGATCACCTCGCGGCGCGAAAGCAGACGACGCACCTGGCTGGGCTGTACACGAACCAAGGCAGACTCAGGACGGACAGCCTCCGCTGCGGACGGTCTGCCCGTTGGCTCGACGGGACTGAGCGCCGATGCGCCGGGGTCTTCAGAATGCGGCGGGGCTGCGGCATCGGCCGAGCCTTCGGGTGCTGGTGGCAAAGCAGCCAAGCGTCGGCGAGCCCGTCGACCCAAGATCACCCAGATCGGCGCTGACAGCAGAGTCCCCAGGATCGCCACCTGAACCGCCGTCGTCGGTAGGATCACCCAGCGATAGAACGTCGGCGTCAGGAAGCGCGCTCCCCAGCCTCGCCCGGCAGAGCGCGGCATCCAAGACACGACCAGCAGACCGCACAGAAGCAGGGCCAGCCAGGTGGCTCTCCGACGGAAACCAGGCAGGGCGTAGCGCATCAAGAGCACGCACAGAAGACAGATCGCGCACAGAAGCAGCGGGAACGATCCATACCGAGGTCGAAACAGCGCGGGCCTAGACAGAAGCGGCGCGCTGGACAGCAGGATGGACACAACCCCGACGAGCATCGCCCAGACTATAACAGATTCCGTCGCAGGCACTCGGTCCACGGCAGGTCCTGCGCCACCGCCCGAGCAGCCATTTCCAAAAGACGCGCGGGGCTTCCCTGCAGCGCAACAACCAAGTCAGCGGCCGCGACTTGTTGGTCCCGTGGAACTCGATGACGCCCGCTGGCTGCGATCAACAAGGAAAGGCCCGCCTCGACGGGAAGCCCCGAAAGGGGAAGCTCCGCAAAGCGCAGCTCGGTTGCCAGCGTCCGCACCGATGGAGAGTCGCCGATCGCGACGACGCGACAGCCTGGTGCGGCCCGCAACAGCCTCGACAGAGCCGGTGCCAGATTCTCATCGCGGGGGCTCGACGGCGGATCGACGATCGCCAGCAGACCGGCTTCCCAGGCGGCGGGGGATCGCTCGATTAGCTCGCGCGAGGTCGCCCAGCGCAGCGTCACCCCACGACCCAAAGGCTGTGTCGCGAAGCGGTGGCCGTACTCGCAAACCAAAGAGCGCTTGCCGATGCCGGACGGACCGCGAATCAGCACGCGACGGTGCAGATCAAGCAGGCCATGAAGCTGCAGAAGCTCGACGCTGCGTCCGACAAACCGTGCGTCTCGAGCAGGCCACTGCCACGATGTGACGGCGATGGCATTGGTTCTCGGCGAAAGGTCGGTGTCTTTATGGGGAGCTGTCATGGCCAACGCGCGGCACCGCGACCTTGTCACCCGCGGCGGTGGGCCCTTATACCGTGTGCCGCGTCCAGCACCTAGATGCGGACCGAGTGCTCGCCCCGCACAGCCGCGATCCGCCGTCCCCACCGGCGGTTAGTCATCGCTGTCGAAAGGAGGGTCGCTGCTGGTCTCGGCTTCGGTCTCGTCGCCAAGCGCCACGGCTGCGCCCGATGCAGCTTGGCTACCAACCTTGTCCGCCCCCGGGGCGAGATGCAGCGGGTAGTTGACATACAAGCGACTGGCCGGCTTTTCCATGCGCAGCCCGCTGACGGCAACCAGCACGCACTGTTCGAAAAGCGGCGACTTCAGATCGTTTTCCTCGACGATGGCGTCCTCGATCATGGCCCACTTGGAACCTTCCCGCGGCGCGAGGGTCAGCTGCAGGTTGATCTGGCCGCGCAGCGAAGGATCGCGCGATAGCGCTTGCTCATAACAGCGCAGGATCGCAGGCAAGACACCGCGCATCGCAAGCTCCACCGCAGGACGAGCGGCCTCGGTCTCGGCAGCTGGCAGCGCCGGCTGTGTCGACTCGATCGTCTCGGCTAGATCGGCCTCGGCTTCGTCTCCACCGAACTCGATGCCCAGGACGGCAGGCCCCGCGGTTGTGCTCGAATCGCTCGGAACCATGGGCTCCGGTTGGGCCTGATGGACGGCCCGCGGGCTTGGCTGGGCCGACTCACGATCCAGGTGCGCCTGCGTACGCGGCTCTGCCCCCGCCGAGCGCAACCCGCGCTGCGGTGCCAGCCACAGCCCAGCCAGAAGCAAGGTCAAAGCCATCGGCGTAATCCACCAGGTGCGCATGCCTGTATCGGACAGCGGATCGCTGCAAAAGTTCCGTCGCTGCAGACGCAGAATCTGCTCGAAGTCGCAGGGGTGCAGAATCGTGGGCTTTGCTGGCGGCAAGGGCGCGTGGTTGCGCTCAAAAAGAAGTGTCTTGGGCTGGAAGCGGACAGGCAGTGAAGCGGAAGCGGACTAGAAGCAGACTAGAAGCAGACTAGAAGCAGACTAGAAGCGAACCGTAGCGGAAGCGGCGATCCCCTCGGGCGAGATCACGGGCGAGATGTCAACCAGACGCGGACCCAGCTGGCCCCCCTTGGGAGACGCGCCCTCAGGCTTTTTGGCCGGCGCAGGACTCTCGCTGACATCCGACGGTCGCAGCGAGCTGAGCAACCCCGCCGTCAAGCTGAGCGCACCGAAGACGCCGGTCACGACCCAAAGCCCCGTGGTTGCGGACGCCAGCGAGTTGCCGCGCCGACACTCCGACAAATAGCCCTGGTAGTTGGCATCGCCCATCAAGGTGGCCACCGATGCACAGGTCGACAGAGCCTGCGAGCTGCCAAAGAAGTTGGTGTACTGGCTCAGCGTTCCATTGGCCAGCAGGCGATCGTAAAGCGGATTCAGCTGCATCGATGCTGCGTCTTGGGCCCCGCTGTACGCGCGCCACGTGCCAATCGCCGAGATCGCAGCGACGCCGGCGATTCCCGCTGCGACATAGGCGCCGATGCGCAGGCCGCGACTTAGCGACTTGTTCATCAGCAGGCCGCCCTTGTCCGATGGGCTGCTGGCGGGCGCGGGGGTGGTCGCAGCCTCGCCCGGGTTCATCAGGTTGATGGACAGCTCATCGCTCTGGCCGCCACGCACGGTGATGGTGCGCACGATCGGCGGGAAGCCGGCCTTTTCGATGCGCACGGTGTGCGCGCCAATTTCGACCTCGCCAAAGGCCAGCGGCGTCTGTCCTAATGGAACACCGTCGAGCTGAACGCTGGCTCCGGAGGGCTCTGTCAAGATGCGGAAGCCTCCGCGCGAGGTGTCGTTCAGCAGAGCCGGCAGCCAGCGACCCACCAGTTCGTTCAGTTGGGGGCTGTCTGCGCGCAGCGACTCGGTAGGAACCGCTTCGGTGATGTACTTTTCAATCGTGCTGTCGACGACGTTGAGCTGCTTGAGCGACACCGTATACGTGCTCGCCTGCGGCAGCTTTCGAATGGAGCCGAAGATCAGGCGATCGACGCCCAGGCTGCGCCCGACCTTGGCCATGCAGGCGGGCTTTTCGTCGGTGCAGCCGAAGACCAGCTTCACTTCGGACAGGTCTTGCTGCTTCATTTCGACGCGCATGTTGGGCAGGCTGGGCAGGTGCTTGCGCAGCGCATCGGTAAGCGCCTGTCCCATGCCAGGCTCTACGCTGGCGCCGTCGATGCCCAGCAGGCCCACCGAGACCTGAGCAGCCGAGGCCAGGCCAGGCGCCAAGCAGCAGAACAGAGCGAGCAGGCAGAAGGCTCCGCGGATGCTTCCCCGGTGTCTTTGCCAAGACGGGCGGACACAGCTTGCGCCCGGCCCCGTGCGTGGCCCAGGGTTGCCGCGCAGCCATGCCCCGCCGCGAGAATATGGAAGTCGCCGCTCGGCATCCTGCACCGAGGATGGACTGGCACTGCCAGGGCTGTACATTCGCTGCTCCCTTCCCTTTCGTGAATTTCTGGAGAGTCTCGCTGGATTATAGATCGAGTCTTGTGTCTGCGGGTGAAGCGAAAGCGTGGGTTCACAGCCAACGTCATCCCTTCCCGCAACGCGATCTGCCATGCAGATGACGGGAAGCCAGGGTTCAGACTTGTCGAGCGGGCCACATTGGTTCTTAGAATGCGAGGGATGCGAGGGATGAACGCAAGGGACCGATCGCTTCGGCGCAGCGGCGAACGGGTCGTCGGGCACAGCCGACCTCGTCGGTCGATCGCGAGTGGAGCGATCGTCGGCCTCTTGGTGGCCGGCCTCAGCGCGGGTTGCCAGGTCGCAGAGCCATACTTGATGCCTCGCCGCACCGTCGAGATGTTGACCAATCTGCAGTCGGATCTGCGTCCGGATGCGCAGCTACCGATGGTCCGAGAACGCGATCGTACCCCGGTCCTGGTCCGTCGACGTGCCTTGAATCTGACCGAGGACGAGTTCGCTCGTGCTACCACCCGACCCAGCCGCTTCTACCGCGTACAAGCAAGCGAACGCCCGCCGATGTTCTATGTCGGTGGAATTGTGCTGGGCATGGCCCTGCCCTACTTCGTCACGGGTCTTATGACCGGTCTCGATCCAATTGGCAGCGTGGCTCCGACACGAGCGATCACCGACATCGCAGGCGGAACGACCATGCTGACCCTTTCGGTTTTGCACCTGGGGGTTGGTGGACTTCTGATCGCGCTTGGCGATCGCCGCCCACAAGTCGAGCCGGCCGATCGTGGCTTGGTCCAGCAGTACGTTGATGGAACAGCCCCGCTGCTGATCAGCGGCCCGCCGCCCCCAAAAGACGACCCGCCGGCCAGCCCGGAAGCGCCGGACGCCGTGGAAG
>JAYRFD010001301.1:0-4019 GCA_041908565.1 Polyangia bacterium
AAGCCAAGGTGGCGCGCGATCTGGAAGAAGATCCACAGACGTTGGGTCGCACGCTGCGGCAGCGCAATCGCCAAGGAAGCTCGCCGCGCTGCCTGCTTTTGTTTGTGGATCAGCTGGAAGAACTATTGACCCTCAGTGAGTCGGCGGCTCGGTTCGGGGAAGTGCTTGGGGCGCTGTTGGCCTATGCGCCCGATATCCGCATGGTGTCGACGGTGCGCAGCGACGTTCTGTCGCGCTTGGTGACGGTTCCCGGCATCGGGCCCGAGGTCGCACGCGGCCTGCATCTGGTGAGCTCGCTGAGCAGTGATGCGCTGCGCGAAGTGATCACGCAGCCCGCCTTGGCCATGGGCTACGCCTTTGAGTCGGCCGCACTGGTCGAAGGTTTGGTGTCGGCCGCCAGTCAAAGCGATGGCAGCTTGCCGCTTCTGCAGTTCACGCTGTCGCTGTTGTGGGAGGCTCGCGATCCAGAGCGCCGGGTAATCCCGGCTGCAGCGTTGGCGGCCATCGGCGGGGTCGGTGGTGCGCTGGCTCGTCACGCGGATGCGGTGTACGAGCGGCTTCTGCCCAAGCAGCGAACGGCGGCGCGACGGCTGCTGGGACAGCTGATTACCGTCGAAGGAACACGCGCCAGGCGTCGGCGAGAGGAGCTAATTGGCGGCACGCTGACTGTGTCAGGACACGCGCTGGGCTTGGCGCATGCGGATGCACGTGAAGATGCCATCGCTGCGCTGGATGCTTTGACCGCCGGCCGCATTGTCTCGGTCCGTGTCGACGAATCGGGCGAAGGCAGTGCGTATGAACTGGCGCACGAGTCGCTTCTGACCAGCTGGGGAAGCCTGCGCGTCTGGTTGGCCGAAGATGCCAGCCTGCGGGCTCTGCGACAGCGACTGACCCTGGCTGCCGCCGAATGGGATCGCTTGGGACGGGCGCGTGACCTGCTGTGGCGTCGACGACAGCTGAACGAAGCGGCTCCACTTTCGGCGCAGATCTTGCCTGCGCGTGAGGCGCGCTTTCTAAAAGCCAGCCGTCGAGCGCTGCGCACCCGTCGCATTTCCAGCGGGCTGCTGATGGCAGCGGTCCCGCTTCTTTTGGCGCTGCTGTATGGAGCCGCCACGCTGCGAGCGCGCCAGAACATCGCCCACCAAATCAATGAACACGCGGTGTCCGCGCGTACGGCGCTACAAGCGGCGCGCGATCTGGCTGGCAGGGCTGAGCTGATTCGGCAGAACGCCTACCGTGCGTTCGACGATCGCAAGCAAGCGCAGGGCGAAGAGCTTTGGGATCAGATGCGCGCACTGCAGCTGGAAGGACAGCAGCTGTTTCGACGCGCGATCGGCAGTGCAGAAGCCGCGTTTCTGCTGGACAGCCGAAGGCAAGAGCTGCGCCAGCTGGTGGCGACGGTGCTGTTTGAACAAGCGCTGGCGGCCGAGCGCGACAACGCCTTGGCACAGCGCGACGATCTGATCCAGCGCCTGGCCTTGTACGACCAGGACGGATCCTTCCGCCGTCGCTGGGAAGCGCCGGCCAGCTTGGACATCGCCACCGATCCCATGGGCGCTCAGGTGACGTTGACCCCGATTGATGGACGCTATCAGCTGCGTCCCGAGCGAGCGTCCCGACTGGGTTCCACGCCGCTTCTTCGGGTTCGCCTGACTCCGGGGGCTTACCTGCTGTCGCTTAGCAGCAGCGGTCGGATCGACGTGAAGTACCCAATTCTGCTAGAGCGTGGTGAAGCGCTGCCCCTGCGCATCTACCTGCCGGCCAAGAGCGAGATCCCACCCGACTTCATCTACATCCCCGCCGGCCGCTTTTTGTTTGGAAACAACGCTGATGACGACATGCGCCGGGTCTTCTTCAGCCACGTGCCGCAGCACAAGGTGTGGACTGGCAGCTACATCATCTCGCGCAATGAAACGACCTTCGCAGAGTGGCTGCGCTTCGTGCGGACCTTGCCCGCTGAGGAACGACAGAAGAGCATGCCCAGGGCCGGGACGCTGGGTAGTAGTAGCTCGCTGAGTGTCGTGGAGAATCGCGATGGCTCTGTCGAGTTTTTTGTCCAGCCAAGTGAGCAGGTGTATCAAGCTCGCGAGGGGGGCCCCATCGTCTATCCTGGGCGTCGGAGCCATGGCAGCCAAGACTGGTTGCGTATGCCTGTCACGGGAATTACGAACGAGGACGCGCTGGCCTACACTAGCTGGCTCAGTGCAACCCATCAGGTTCGCAACGCGCGACTGTGTGGAGAGCTGGAATGGGAGCGTGCGGCCCGCGGTGCGGATGATCGTCTGTACCCGCACGGCAATCGCTTGCAGCCCGACGATGCCAACTACGATCGGACTTATCTGCAACTGCCGCAGGCGATGGGGCTTGATGAAGTGGGTTCACACCCCAGATCGGGAAGCGTTTTTGGCGTCGAGGATCTGGTTGGGAATGCCTACGAGTGGGTCAGCAACAGCGTCTCGGAACGACCGGTGGTGTTGCGCGGTGGTGCCTTCTACTACGACGCCATCACGGGCCGAAGCGACAACCGGCACGAACCAGAGCCCGGACTGCGCAACGCAAACACAGGCATGCGCGTCTGTGCTAGCATCCAACCGCTACCTTAAACTCACATGCAAAGAGGCCTTCCTACGATGTCCATATCGCGTCGCATTGTTGGGGCTACCGCCGCTCTGCTTCCCAGCCTTTTGTCGGGCATTGTGCTGGCGGATCCTGTTCCTGGCCCCCTGCCACGTCGCCAACCCTCTGCAGATCCAAGCACCAAGTGCAGAGGAATTCGGCCCAACGGACCAGACCTGACGGGGACCAGCGTTGTGCTGAATGCGACGTGTGGTAATGCGGTGCAGCTGCGCATGGCTCGCTTGAACCTGGGGCTGACGAGCGATGGCAAGAAGCTGATCACCGGCGTGGCCGTGACCGAGGGCGGCCTGGCTGCACCCAGTCTGTCTGGCGCAGCGCTAGCGGGGGCGATGCTGCTGGGGGAAACGGAAGATGGTGAGCAGCTTCGCCTGCGCATCGATAGTGTCGCTGCCGCGGATGACCCCAACCTCAAGACTCCGCAGAACGAAAATGCCGATGTGTTTCAGTATCGCGTTTCGTACCAGCGCAGCAGCACGACGGGCGCCGGCAAGAAAGCAGCTGGGCCGCTGAACAGCCAGTTCAAGCCGGGGGATCCGACGTGGGCGCCGCTGTGCCCAAAGGGGGGGGCGGCCATCGTCCTGTCCGGATCATGGAACATGCAGTCGGGCGAGCCTGGCAATGCCAGCAAGGAAGCGGCCAAGTCTGGTGAAGTGACGTTCGCGTGTTTGGGCTCGGCCATCGCCAAGTGCGTCACCACCATGGGATACAAGCCGTGGCGCAGCGCGACGGCGGCTGCGGCGGGTGCAGCCAACGCTGCGGGCGGCAAGCCGGTCTCGCTGGATGCGTTGCACCAAGCCTGTGTCCGTGCAGTGCGGGCCGACTACTGCGGCAATGGCTTGTCGATGACGGTCGAAGGCACGCAGGTGAACTTCTATGACAGTGCAGGCATCCAGAAGGACGAAGCCAGCTGGCCGATGGAGGCTGTCTGGAGCGCGTCCGGTGCGTTGTGCGTCAACATTCCGCGGCTGGTGACGGCGCCCGCCGATCCAACCAGCGGTCGACCGGCCATGAAGACACGCGACTATCTGGCGATGCGCTGCCCGGCAGTGACCAAGGGCGCGCCGTGTGACAAGGTTGCGACGCCGGATGGCTTGGCGTTGTACACCGAAGCGGCGACGGGTCCCGCTGCAGCCGCGACGCCGGCTGTGGCTCCGACTCCGACATCTGCCGCTGCCTCGCAGACGGCTCCCACTGCCGCCCCGGCGAGTGCTCCAGCGAAAAACCAAGCCCCCGCCTCGCCGCGCCCTGCCACACGAAACTGATCGTTCGTCCTCTGCTCCGCGGTGCCGCGTCCGCGATAGGATGCGGCGCGCATGTACCGGCTCTCTCCTGATCGAATTCCCACGGATGTCGTCTCGCTGTGCCGTCGCTTAGTCGACGCT
>JAYRFD010001302.1:0-1720 GCA_041908565.1 Polyangia bacterium
CCGACGCGCGGCGGCTGCGTGCCACGCGGGGGGACGATGCGTTCTTCAGCAAGCTCAACGGCGGGGTTCAGCAGGCGGCCAGTGGCTGGGGCAAGCTGGCCGAGGCGCGCAAGTGGGACGCCAGCACGTTTGATGCGGCGGCCGGTGCCACCTATGTCGGTGAAAGCGACCGCGACGCGCAGAGCCCGCGCGCCAAGCTGTTCAGCGATCTGGTGCGGACGTTCTTCACATCCTGGACCGCGCAGCAGGGACGCTTCGTCGACCTGGACACCGGACTTGGCGTCATCAGCCGGCATGCCAAGTCGATTGGCTTCGATGCCATCGTGCTGTACCTCGACGAGCTGGTGCTGTGGCTGGCGGGCAACTCGAGCGACCTGCCGTTCGTCGGGCGTGAAGTGCAGAAAATGGTGAAGCTGAAGGAGGCGCAGGATGCCGACCGCGCCATCCCGATCGTCAGCTTCATCGCGCGGCAGCGCGATCTGTCGCAGTTTCTGGGTGAGCAGGCGCAGGGGGCTGTACGGACCGAGCTGTCGCGGAATCTGTCCCATCACGATGGGCGGTTCGAGACGGTCACGCTAGCCGACAGCAACCTGCCGGCGATCGTCGCGCATCGCGTGGTGCGCCCCAAAGACGCGTCGGCAGCGCAGCGGCTGGCGGATGACTTCGCCAAGACCTGGCGGGCCGCCGGACAGGCGCAGAGCATTCTGATCGGCAGCGAGGGGGATGAGGCCGACTTCAAGAAGGTCTACCCGTTCTCGCCCGCGCTGGTCGAGGCGCTGGTTGCGCTGTCCGATTGCCTTCAGCGCGAGCGCACCGCGATTCGCATCTTGATGGAGCTGCTAGTCAACCACCTGCCGGACCTACAGACGGGCCGGGTGGTGCCCGTCGGCGATGCCTTCGATGCCCTGGCCGAAAGCGAGGACCCGATCGACGACCCGGTCATGAAGGCGCGGTTCGATCGCGCGCGGGATCTGTATCGCGAGAGCTTCCTTCCCATCATCCGCCGTCAGCACAACACCGATACGGCCACCGCGTGCCAGCGCCTGCGCGAAGATCACGACCGCCGGCTGGGCTGTAGCGGCTGCACGCAGACCATGTGCCGCAACGACAATCGCCTGGCCAAGACGCTGCTGATGGCGGCGCTGGTGCCCGAGGCGAAACCCTTCAAGGGACTGACCGTCAAACGCTTGGCGCACCTGAATCACGGAACGATCGCATCGCCGATCCCAGGCGCCGAGATGCAGGTGGTCGCGCAGCGGCTGCGCGACTGGGTAAGTCAGATCGGTGCGCTTCGCCTGGGTGAGCAGGTCGACCCCGAGGTGAGCATTCATCTTGCGGGGGTCGATCTGCAGCCCATCCTGGCGCAGGCGGCGGAGTCGGACACGTCCGGTGCCCGCAAGACTGCGATGCGACGCCTGCTGTTTCAGGCGCTGGAGCTAGACAGCGACGGTACGGTCGTCGAAACGGAGCTACCGTTCCACGGCACACGCCGCAAGGGACGGGTCCGTTACGGCAACGTGCGCGAGATGGATGACACCACCCTGACCTGCCCGCGCGAGTTCGAGTGGCAGGTCATCGTGGACTACCCCTTTGATGATCGCGGCCACGGCCCGGACGAAGACCTGCGTACGGTGGAGCGGTTCAGGGATTCGCGCCCGGCCGATGCCGCGCCGAATCCTACCGTGGTTTGGCTGCCGACGTTCTTTTCCCACGCGCTGGA